>JAKLJW010000063.1 GCA_023150935.1 Candidatus Binatia bacterium
GAAGAAGGCGCTACTCGGGACGAACGGGAAGGCACTGCCGCTCCATGGCCTGAAGATTTCTTCGCACCGTGCGCAGAATTCAGATGGGGAGGGCGAGGGGCCGCTTTCTCCGACAGGCTCCTAGAGCTGTTCGACAACGCGCTCGGCAACGACGTCGGCCATCGGCTGGAAGCGCGACGACGACGTCAACCCGCCGGCGATGCCGCTGCTGCCCACGCCGGTGGTATACGAGCGCACCACCTGTTCGCCGTCACGCACCTGCACGCCCACGTCGAGAGTATCGACACCCGCCATGATCCCGAGCCAGAACACCAACGCGCCCGAGCGCAACCGGAAGTCCGTGATCTCCACGTTGAGCACACGCGGACTGTTCTCGTCGAGCTTACCCTTCTTCGACAACTCGCCTTCGATCGCCGCCCGCAGGCGCGGCAGTCCGTTTACCTCGTCGATGATCGTCTTATTGTCGGCCGCCAGTGACGGCGCGACGGTGACCACGACCTTGCCGACGCTGGCGACCGGCTGCCCGGTAGGTGCAACGTGCTCCGACTCCCTGGCGGAACACCCGGCCATCGACGCCAACGCCGAAAAGATCAACACGGGAACCAACGCAACCTTCGCAACCGATTTCGTCATGTCCGCACCCCTTCTCCTGTTCGTCCGTGAGCTGACACCGCCAGAGCAAACCTCGCTCTCCGGCCGGAGTACGAGATGCCCCGCGCCCCCGGCAAGGACCGGAAAGATCGCCGGCCGCGAGTCTCTTACGACGCCGCCGAATACGCGGTCAAGGGTCGACCCAGGAACGCATCGTCTCCAGTATCGAGGACCGTGCTACCAGCCGCGGCGATGGCGCACGAAAATCCTGCGCGCCGGCTCTATCGCGGTGGTCGACCCAACCGAGTCGCGAAGATCGTCGACGGATTGTGGGCTGGGGTGTTAGCCCGCGGCGTTGCCCGCGATTACCCGGTCGCTCTCCTCATGCCGCACCCGTACGCGCCCGCCGGCGAATGGCCTTCTCGGCTTCGACGGCCAGGAACACCGTCGCGGCAACGGCGACGATCCGTATCCAGGCAGCGACGTCGATGGCGGCCGTTTCGAACAGCACCTGCATCACCGGCAGGTAGGTGAACAGTAACTGAAATACCAGCACGAGTCCGATCGCAAGCAATACCGGGCGGCTGCCGAAGAGCCCGTTGCGGGTGTACGAGGGCTCGTTAAGGAAGCGGGCATTCAGCAGATAGAATGCCTCGAACATTACCAGCGTGTTCACCGCCACCGTGCGGGCGACCTCGAGACTCTCCCCCTGTGCCCGCTCCCACAAGAACAGGCCGAAGGTTCCGCCGACGAGAATGAGGCTGACGTACACGAAGCGAAAGAACAGCGCCGGCGAAAGAATCGGGGCGTCTGGCCGGCGCGGCGGGCGGCGCATCGTACCCCGTTCGATCGGCTCGAAGGCGAGGGCCAGAGCCAGAGTAACAGCGGTGATCATGTTCACCCAGAGGATCTGCACGGCGGTGATTGGCAGCGAGCGGCCGAGCAGGATGGCCGACACGATCGTCAGCGCCTCGCCGCCGTTGGTCGGGAGGATAAAGAGGATGGCCTTCTGCAGGTTGGCATACACCGCGCGCCCCTCTTCGACGGCATGGGCGATCGACGCGAAGTTGTCGTCGGCAAGAACCATCTCTGCCGCCTCTTTCGCGGCTTCCGTACCCTTCCTGCCCATCGCCACGCCGACGTCGGCGCGCTTCAGTGCCGGCGCATCGTTGACGCCGTCGCCGGTCATCGCCACCACCTGACGGCAGTTCTGCAATGCCTCGACGAGACGCAGCTTGTGCTCCGGGCTCGAGCGCGCGAAAACATCGACTTGCGTGACCCTCTCCAGCAGAGCCGCATCGTCGAGTCGATCGAGATCGGGACCGGTAATCGTGTCCCGATCGTTGGCAAGGTGCAGTTGCGCGGCGATGGCCCGGGCCGTGACGGCATGGTCGCCGGTGATCATCTTCACGCGGATGCCCGCCTGCTGACAGTGCTCGATGGCGGCGATCGCTTCCTCTCGCGGCGGGTCGATGAGGCCGAAGAGCCCAAGCAACGTCAGGTCGCCATCGACGTCCTCGAATCGCAACTCGGTCTGACCGGCGACCCCCTTCTTGCACGCAACCGCGAGAACACGCTGCGCCTGCGCTCCCAGCGCCTCGACGTGTCGCTGCCACTTTGCCGCCTCCAGCGGAACCTCGCCGTTCCCGGTCAGCTCCCACGCGCACATATCCAGCAGCCGCTCGGGTGCGCCTTTGACGTATATCATCCCCCGCCCTTCGTGATCGTGGTGCAGCGTAGCCATGAAGCGATGCTGCGACTCGAACGGGATCGCGTCCGTCCGTGGGAAGCGCTCCCGCTCCCCTTGCTCGTCGAGGCCCGCCTTGGCGGCAACCGTGAGCAACGCGCCTTCCGTGGGCGCCCCTTCCAATACCCATGCGTCGTCGCTCTGCCGCAAGTGCGCGTCGTTGCACAACACCGCGGCGCGAGCGATCTGCAACAGCACGGCATCTTCCGCCGGGTCGATCTCACGGCCGTCGATGTCGAACGCTCCGTGAGGGTCGTAGCCCGCACCGGCGACATCGTAAACGTTCTCCGCGGCGACCACAGTACGGGCGGTCATTTCGTTGCGGGTGAGCGTTCCCGTCTTGTCGGAGCAGATCACCGTGACGGCACCGAGGGTCTCTACGGCCGGCAACCTGCGAATGATGGCGTTGCGGCCCGCCATGCGCTGCACGCCGATCGCCAGGGTGATGGTCATAATCGCAGGGAGGCCTTCCGGAATCGCCGCAACGGCGAGACCGACGGCGGCAAGAAACATCTCGCCGGGCGCGTACTCCTGAACGAGAAGCCCGAACGCGAACGTGAAACCGGCTAACACGAGGATCGCCGCCGTCAGCCAGCGGCCGAAAGCCGACATCTGCCGCAGTAACGGGGTGGTGAGTTCCCGGACCTCGGCAAGCATCGAACTGATGCGGCCGATCTCGGTCGCGTCGCCCGTGGCGATAACCACTCCCGTACCCTGACCGTACGTCACCAGGGTACCCGAGTATGCCATCGAAGAACGGTCCCCAAGCGCGGCCTCGGCCAACACGGGAGTTACGTCCTTCTCGGCGGCAACCGACTCGCCCGTAAGTGCAGCCTCGTCGATTTCGAGATTGCGAACGTGAATCAGGCGCAAATCGGCGGGAACCTTGTCGCCCGAGCGCAACAGTACGATGTCTCCGCGGACCAGATCCTCAGCCTCGATCTCGCGCCGGTGACCGCCGCGCAGGACAGTCGCGTGCAACGAGAGCATGCCGCGGATGGCATCGAGCGCACGCTCGGCCTTACCCTCTTGAATGAAACCGATCAACGCGTTCAAAACCACGACGCCGAGGATGACGCCGGTGTCCACCCAGTGCGCCAGCAAGGCGGTGATCGCCGCCGCAACCAGCAGGACATAGATCAGCACGTTGTGGAACTGCAGGAGGAAGCGCACCAACGGCCCGCGCCGCGCCGGCGGCGTCAGCCGGTTGGGTCCGTCCTGCGCGAGGCGACGCTCGGCCTCGGACTGCGACAGCCCCTCACGGGTTCCGCCCACTTCGCGCAGAACATCGTCCGCCGAGGAGGCGTGCCAGGCCGACCTGTCCATACGGTTGTCAGTCTCTTCCCGCATCGCCAGGACCTCCGCTGAACTCTTACCCGAGGCGGGCAACGAATCCGAGACTCCACCGGGACTGAATTCCATTGCCCCCCGGGCAATGCTTTATGGCATCGTCGGACGAGCGCCGGCGCGGTCGCCGGTAATTCGCGGCCGCATCGGTGAGCAACGAGAAGGAGGGCGAACAGGACCGCCATGGGCACCCTCGCGGCGCCCCGGTTCCCGCTGCGGCAAGCGAACGCCACACCGGGGCTCCGCCGAGCCCCGGCGCGGTCAGTCGCTACTGCGTAACCTTGATGCGGTGTTCGTCCTGCCCGAGCAGGCCGCCGGCACCGGCGACCTTCAGCACGACGCGATACGTGCCGGCCTTGGCGTATGTGTGGGAGGCGGTGGCACCCTGCGCCTTGGCGGTTCCGTCACCGAACGTCCACTCGTAAGTCGCGGCGGCCGGGATCTGATCGGCCTTGAACTCCACCGTCAACGGCGCCTTCCCGCTGGTCGGCTTCGCCTCGGACCAAACGATGACGGTCTCGATCGGCTGGTCCGGTACAGCTTCCATTGCCTCCTTCACGCCCTTTTCGCCGGGAAGCTGATCGTATCCCTCCAGCTTGTCGAGTTCCTTCAGCTCCTTCGGCGAGTCCTGTGCCGCCACAGGCCCGCTTCCCGCTGCCACCAGTAGAGCCACACAACACACTGCCATCAGGGTCCGTCGCTGCATCGTTGCCTCCTTCTTCTGGAGAGTTCGGCGCGGCACGCTACACCAGCATCGGCCCCGAGGAAAGCCAATGTTAGATGCTCGTCGATCGTCGAAGGACGGCGCTTTCGTCGGAGCGCCGTTCTCCGGCGCGCATCGAGGCAGACGGGATTTCATGAGCCGGCCCGGATAACCGCGTAGCAACCCTCCCAGCCACTTCCCTTCGCCGTCGGTCCAATACAGCCGGGCACCGCGGCCCAAAACGACCGCTCAGCCGGCGTTCGGACGGCCCTTGGGGCCTGATGAATCAACGGCAAACCATGCCTGGGCGTGGCACGGCCGCTGCTCCTACGGGTTCTCAGGAACGGCCAGCGTGCCGGTAAACAGGAGGCAATCATGACGACGGATTTCGACGGCAAGGAATCGGGCGCGTCCAGCGGATCGGTTGGTTTCGGTTACGACGCGGAAATATCGTGCAGCGGCGGACCGCGGGCGCATGGCGGCGGATTCGACAGTGACGACGATCTGATCGACCTGATAAGGGTCGAATCACTCGGCGGCGGCGAATCGCGGCGCGGGCCGCTGACGGGAACCCGGGCACTCATGTTGGCGGTTCTCGAGGACGGCATTCGCGCCTATCTCGGCAAGCGCCGCACGCTCGTCGACGAGGCCCAGTTGTGGATCGACTCGCGGCGGCGGACGTCGCCGTTCTGCTTCGACGTCGTGTGCGAAACGCTGGGGCTGAATCCCGACGCGGTACGCAAGGCACTGCACCGGATGAAGGCCGCCAACACTCCGGCGAACAAGGTGCTGCCGCGCGTGCGCAACAACGTCCGCGTCCCCGGCCGGGTCTGCCTGCGCGGTCGCACCGGAAACCGCCGGGCCGCGTGACGGGATTCGTCGGTCGCCGTTCGTTACGGAGCCAACGGGTTTTCACGCAGAACCGTAACCTGCGGCGGCCCTCCCGAAGCCTGTCCTGAGCCCCCGCTAAGTACTCCGGTTCATTAGTCCGGCGACGTATTCAGTTCGTCCCGAGTAGCGCCATCTTTTCGGCGGCATATCGAGGGGCGGGGCCGCAAAGCCGCTCGCCAGGCTGCCCCTCGATACGCCCCTGAGAAAACGGGGCTACTCGGGGCGAACGGGAAGCGTCGTACGGAATACGTCGCCGTAATTGTGCCCATCACTACTAAGGGCGGGACGCCGCATTTCTCGACGTCCCGCCCCCCTCCACAGCCTTACACCCTCCATCTACGTTCTTGACCTGATCGGCCTGGCGCGCGAAGGAAAGACGCCAGCGGGTCACGGGAGGGTGGACATGCGGGACTTCAAGGGCAAGGTCGCTGTAGTCGACGGCGCCGCCGCGGCGATCGGTCGCGCCGTCGCCGAGCGCCGCCGACGCGCGGGCATGGGGGTGGTCAGCGCCGACATCGACAAGCCGGCCCCAGCCGCTTTTCCCGGGGTGGCGGGAGGCTGGCGGTTGCGTAACCTCGATCCGCCGGCGCAGCAAGAATGACCAGCCCCGCACCCGACGAACACGTCTTCTCCTTCGACGGCCTCAACTGGAGTCGCCTGCGGGGCGCCGTCAGGAACTTCGCGTCGTCCGAAGTCGGCGACCGGGCCATCGTCCTGTTCTGGCTCCTCATCTTCTTCCTGGTCGGCATCAACGGTCTCAACGTTCTCAACAGCTACGTCGGACGCGACTTCATGACGGCCATCCAGAACCGCAACGCCAGGATGTTCTGGTACTGGACCGGCGTGTACGTCGTGGTCTTCGCGGCGTCCACCATGGTCGCCGTCCTCTACCGGTTCGTCGAAGAGCGTCTCGGGCTGCTCTGGCGCGAGTGGCTCACGCGCCAGCTCGTCAGGACCTACGTCGGCAACCGCACCTACTTCCGGCTGCGCGAGCAGGGCACGATCGATAACCCCGACCAGCGCATCGCCGAAGACGTGCGCACCTTCACCGTCACCACGCTGTCGTTCTTCCTCATGCTGCTGAACGGCACCTTCACCATTCTGGCGTTCTCCGGCGTGCTCTGGTCGATCAGTCCGACGCTCTTCGGAGTTGCGGTTGGCTACGCGACTCTCGGCTCCCTGGCGACCATCGCGCTGGGCCGCCCGCTGGTGCGGCTCAATTACAACCAGTTCGACAAGGAAGCGAGCTTCCGGGCCGAGCTGATCCACATCCGCGAGAACGCCGAGTCGGTAGCGCTGCTCCACCGCGAGCGCCGCCTGACCGCGCGCCTCCTCCGGCGGGTCGACGGTCTGGTCGCCAACCTCAAACGCATCATCGCCGTCAACCGCAATCTCGGCTTCTTCACGACCGGATACAGCTATCTCATCCAGATCATCCCGACCGTCCTCGTCGCGCCTTTGTTCATCCGCGGCCAGGTTGAGTTCGGCGTGATCACCCAGGCGGCAATGGCCTTCGCCCAACTCCTCGGGGCTTTCTCCCTGATCGTCACCCAGTTCCAATCGATCTCTTCTTATGCCGCGGTGCTCGCCCGTCTCAGTGACCTCGTCGATGCCGTCGAGCACACGACCTGGCGAGACCTCTCGGCGATCGAAATCGTCGAGGCCGACGGCCCGATCGTTTACGATCGCCTGACCCTGCGCTCGCCCCGCGACGGGCGCATCGTGTTGAAGGACCTCTCCGCGTCCATTCCGCGCGGCTACCGGCTCTTCGTCACCGGGCCCAGCGACACCGGGAAGGTTGCCCTGTTCCGCGCCACCGCCGGCATCTGGGACTGGGGCAGCGGCCGGATCGTCCACCCCGGCCTCGACGCGGTCGTCTTCCTCCCCGAGCGCCCTTATCTCCCGCCGGGTACCATGCGCGAGGTTCTGGTTCGCACCGGCAAGGACAGCGAGATTTCCGATGCGCTCATCGAAGAAACCCTGCACTTGCTTGGCCTCGATAAACTTGTGGTCCGAGCGGGCGGGCTCGACGTCGAACGCGATTGGGACAACATCCTTGGCCTCGGCGAGCAGCAACTGCTGGCCGTCGCGCGCGTCTTGCTGGCCGCACCCAACTTCGTCTTTCTGCAAAGACCGAGTACCGCCCTCGACGCCGCAGAGGTCGAAACCGTCCACGGACTGCTCGCCGAACGCGGTATCGGTTACGTCACCTTCGGCAAGCCGGACGATGCCCGCAACGGACACCAGGCGAGGCTCACGCTGTCCGACGACGGCGCGTGGGAGTGGACCGATCTGGACCGGACCTGACGCTGACAGCGAAGATATCAGAGCCTCGCCCTCCCGTGACCTCGACCGCAGACGAACGACGAGCAGACGAACGACGCGCAACGAGCCTGACGCCGCCAATCACGCGGCCGGCAGCACGTACCCGATCATGAACACGAAGTGCGCGATGCTACCGGCGAGCACGCAGACGTGGAATACACCGTGGTGTCCCAGCAACTCCGGTAGCGGGTCCGGACGCCGCAGGCCGTAGATCACGCCGCCCACCGTATACGCGAGCCCACCGGCCACCAGCCACGCAAAGCCCTCGGGGGGCAGAGCGCGCACGAGCGGACCGATCGCCACAACCGCCAGCCAACCCATGCCCAGATAGACCGCCGCGGTCGGCAACGGCGGCAGGTGATTGAAAAACAGTTTGAGCGCAATGCCACCGGCCGCCAGCGCCCACACGACCCCGAAAAGGCCCCATCCCAGCCCGCCGCCCAGGGTCACCAAGCACACCGGCGTGTAGGTCCCGGCGATCAGAACGAAGATCGCCATATGATCGAAGCGCCGCAGCCAGTCCTCGACTCGCGGCGAGACGTGCAAGCCGTGGTAGATAGTACTCGCCGCATACAACAGCACCAGGCTCGTCCCGTAGACGGCAAACCCGATCACCCGCCGCGGCCCGTTGGCCGTCGCCACCAGCGCCACCAACCCCACGATCGACAACAACACACCGAGCATGTGCGAGTAACTGTTGAACGGTTCCTTCACGCGCCAGTTCATGGACGACGACACTACGCAGTCTGCCGCCGGAAAGCGAGCGAATAGCGTCGATCGGGAAACGATAGCCCGCCGGTGCGATCGGAACCGTCCGGCCGGGCCGGGCGCGCCCGGATCGCTTTTCAAGGTTCAAGACTGCATCCGGCACCCCGCCCCCGTCATCAGAAACTCGTCGAAATAGCGCGCTGGCCATCGCGGCGCAGCGGCAACGGCGTCCGGTCGACGAGTTGATCGCGCGCACCCCTGCCGATGGCCTGGTCGCCGGCGTGGGGACCGTGAACGGCGATCGTTTCGACGCACACCGCGCCCGCTGCGCCGTGCTGGCTTACGACTACACCGTGCTCGCCGGCGCGATCGACAGCCCGGGCGCCGACAAGGCAGCGCGCTTCATGCAACTCTGCGACGCCTTCGACATCCCGATCCTCTTCCTTTGCGACACGCCGGGGATCATGGTCGGTCCCGAAACCGAAGCGACCGCGATCGTCCGCCACTGGAGTCGGATGTTCGTCGTCGGCGGCAGTCTGACCGTACCCTTCTTCACCATCGTACTGCGCAAAGCGTACGGACTGGGCGCGCAGGCAATGGCCGGCGGCAGCCACAAGGCGCCGTTGTTCACCGTGTCGTGGCCGACCGGGGAGTTCGGCGGCATGGGCCTCGAGGGCGCCGTCAAGCTCGGCTTCCGCAAGGAACTCGAAGCGGTCGCCGACCCGGTCGAGCGCAAGCAGTTGTTCGAGTACATGGTCGGACGCGCCTACGAGCACGGCAAGGCGTTAAACACCGCAACCCACTTCGAAATCGACGACGTCATCGACCCGGCCGAGTCGCGGCACCGGGTGTTGAGTCTGCTGCGGGCAACCCCTCCGCCGCCCCCGCGCGAACGCAAGAAGCGGCCCTGTGTGGATACCTGGTGAGGGGGGCCCCGGGGGACACTGAGGGCTTGGGGGCCTGGGGGGCAACGCGGTGGGCCATCAGGCGGCGCTTGAGGGTGGAGCATCGGTCTGCGGTCCTCTGGAGAATGTGCCCAGCGCCAACGCGGTTGCCAGGGCGCGATCGATGCGCGTCATGTACGCCGCCGGCACCGTCCCGGCGAGCACCGACAGGTGGCCCTTCAGCAACGTGTAAATCTCGCCGCACTTTGCCACGCTCGTCACCGCCAGGCCGGCAACGCCGCGAGGGAGCACAACCTCCCAGGGGTACTCGTCGCCACCTCGCTGGGTCGAGGTCAGGTGCACAACCAGAACCTTCGGGTAACGATCGTTGCGATTAAAGGCATCGTGCGACACGATCAGGAACGGACGCCGTTTGTGCGAGCCGCCTGGCAATGGTGGGCTACCCCACCAGACTTCACCGCGTTGCACCGCGCCTCCGGCCTGGTCGCCCGGGCAACTGTCCCGGGGAAAACGCCTGCGCACCAACCAGGTCGCCGTCCTCGTCGGCATGGCCCGCGGCGCAGTAACGCTCTACCGCCTCGGCAATGCGATCCTGCTCGATCCGTTGGAGCTTCTCGTGCACCGCCTCCCGCACGAACTCGGATACGGTTCGGTACCGCCCTGCGGCGACCAGCTCCTCGACGCGCTCGATCTGCGCAGTCTCCGCATTGATCACGGTCTTTCGCTTCACGGCCTTCATCGGCATGAGCCTAGACGTGTACACCTGGATGGTCAACCAGTTTGGTGTACCGACCCTGTTCCCGGGGCCTGGGGCTTGAGGGGGTTGGCGGTTATGCGGGTCGGCTCAGGAGCAACGGACGACGATCGACCAACTGCTGTCAGCCGGACTCGGGAATAGTCCGCAGAATGCGAACCGCGACGCCGATTGCCGCGCAGAGCAGCGCCGCGCTCACCAGAAACGCGGCGCCAGGTATCTGCACCGGTGCGGCCGGCGACGTGAAATATCCGAACAGTCCGGTGGCCATCAGTGGGGCGACGATACCGGTTACGCCGCGAACGCTGCTCAGGGCACCTTGCACGGCGCCCTGTTCCCCCGGTCCGACCCGGCGCGTGATCAGCGCCTGGATAGCCGGCCCGGCAATCGATCCGAGGCTGCCGGCGACGATCGTCAGGTAGAGCATCCACCCGGAAGTCGCCAACCCGTAGGCCACGAAGCTCGCCGCACTCACCAGCAAGCCCACCAGCAGCGCGCGTCGCTCCTGCCAGCGGGCGATCAGTACCCCCGTCAACCCACCCGACACGATCACCGACATGATGCCCACGACCGCCAGCGACAGACCGACCTCCAGTTCGGACCACTGAAAGCGATAGATCGTGTACAGCACCCAGGTGCTCGGCAGCGCATCGTGCGCCAGCCGCTCGAGAGCGACCACGCCGGCCAACCCGAACACGGCGGGGTGAGTTCGCAGCCCTGCCAGCGCCGCCAGCGGACTGGCCTTGCGCCAGGCGAACGGTCGGCGGCGTTCCGGCGCGTGCGACTCGGGCAGGACCAGGAATCCGTACAGCGCGTTGGCGAGATTGAGCACGGCCGCCGCGACGAACGGCGCCCGCAAACCGAAGCGGGCCAGCAAACCGCCCAACGCCGGGCCCAGCACGAACCCAACCCCGAAACACGCGCCGACCAGACCGAAATTGCGGCCCCGTTGTTCCGGAGTGCTGACATCGGCGATGTACGCATTGGCCGCGGTCACGCTGGCCCCGGTGATGCCGGAGATCAGTCGGCCCAAAAAGAGCCAGCTCAAAGTCGGCGCAAACGCCATCAGCATGTAATCGAGCCCGGCCCCCAACAGCGACAGAAGGATGATCGGGCGCCGCCCGTAGGTATCGCTCAGGTTGCCGAGCACCGGCGAGAAGACGAACTGCATCAGCGCATACGAGGCCGCGAACCACCCGAACACAGCCGACCCGGCGCTGATGCCCTCGCCGTACATCGACGTCACCAGGCTGGGCAGTACGGGCACGATGATGCCGATGCCCAGCATATCGAGCAGTACGGTGACGAGAATGAACGGCACCGCCGGCGTCCGCGCACGCGGCGCCGCGGCGTTTGCGTTAGCTGTCATATCGGCCGGAATCCAAGCTCCGAAACCTAGCCGTATCGCGGCCGGCGAGTAAAGGTGGGCCGCCGGCAAGCGTTCCGTGCGCCGGCGCATTGGAATTCCCCGCTGGCATGGGTATTGGCTGCCCATCGTGGTCTCCGCGAGCGCACACATCGACGTCATCGAATCGCCCGCCGCCGCCGATCGCGTGGCGGCGGCGCGCAACTTCGTCGCCGGCTTCCCGGCCGGAACCGAGCTGTTGCTGATCGGCGCCACCCGCACGGCCATCGACGAGCTGGCGCGCGGCCTGAGCGCCGCGCGCGGCGCCAGCTTCGGCCTGCACCGTTTCACAACGTTCCAGCTCGCGACCCGCTTCGCACGCACCGAACTCGCAGTCCGCGGCCTTGCCGCCGCCGGCGGGCTGGCCGCCGAGGCCATCGCCACGCGCGTGACGTTCGATGCCCTGGCCGCCGACCGCCTGGCGTATTACCGGCCGGTCGCCCGGCTTCCGGGTTTCGCCCGCAACCTCGCCGCAACCGTCGAGGCGCTGCGTCGTAGCGGCGTCACCGCCGCCGCGCTTGCGGCCGAACCCGCCCCCGGTCCCGACCTCGCCGTCCTGCTCTCGGCCTTCGAGGCTTACAACGATGCCGCCGCGCTCGCCGACCGGGCCACGCTGCTCCGGCTCGCTACCGCTACCGTCCGCAACGGCGGCGACCCACTGGTCGGCCTGCCCACGCTCCTGCTCGACGTTGCCGCCGACGCGCGTGCCGATCGCGAGTTTCTCGCGGCGCTGGTGGCCGCGGCGCCACGCGCTTGCATCGCTCAGCCGTCCGGCGATCCCGGCGCGATCGGCGTTCCGCGCGCCGCCGGGCGTGGACGGCCAACGCCAGCCGACTCCCACGCGTCGAGCCTGACCCGCCTCCGCCACCATCTCTTCGCCGCCGCGGCCGCGCCGGCCGACGCCTTCGACGACACCGTGCGCTTCTTCTCTGCCCCCGGCGAAGGACGCGAGTGCGTCGAGATCGCGCGCGCCGTGCTCGGCGAGGCGCGTACCGGTGTGCCGTTCGACGATATGGCCGTGCTGCTGCGCGCGTCCGACCCCTACGTACCGCTGCTCGATGCCGCCTTCGCGCGGGCGACCGTCCCGGCGTACTTCGCACACGGCACCCGGCTACCCGATCCCGCCGGACGCGCCTTCCTCGCCCTGCTCACCTGCGCCGCCAACGGCTGCTCGGCCAGCGATTTCGACGAGTATCTATCGCTGGATCAGGCGCCCGACGAACAGGGCGCCGGCGGGTTGGGCGGCTACGCCGTGGGGCCGGACGCTCTCTCCGAACGGCGGCCGATTATCGATGAACGACCGGAGACGAACGCCGCGACGCCCGACGACCGACCACCGACGAGCCCAGGGCTCCCGGCCGTATTCCGATGGTCCCGCCGCCTCGACGGTCTGGCAGCCGAGCTTCGTTCCCAACTCGAGGCCGCATGCCGGCACGATCCGGATTCCTCGCGCCTTTCACGACTCGAGCACGATCTCGCCGAGATCGCGCGCTTTCGGGCCTTTGCCCTGCCGGTCATCGAGGCGCTCGCAGGTTTGCCGGCGCAGGCGGCGTGGGCCGCGTGGCTCGATACTCTCGCCGTGCTGGCGCCGCAGGTGCTCGCGGCGCCGGAGCGCGTCCTCGCCACCCTCGACGAGTTGCGCCCGCTCGGTAATGCCGGACCTGTAGGTCTGGACGAGGTTCGCGCAGTGCTGGCGCAGCGCCTGACGACGATCGCCACCGATCCGCCGGCGTCGCGCTACGGGCGGGTGTTCGTCGGCAGCCTCGACGACGTTCGCGGCCGCGCCTTCGCCGTGGTCTTCGTCCCCGGACTCGCCGAGCGGGTCTTTCCGCAACGCCCCCGTGAAGACCCGCTCCTCCTCGACGCCCTGCGCGTGCAGCTCTCCCCCGACCTCGCCGTGCAGGCCGACCGTGTCCAGCGCGAGCGGCTGCGCCTGCGGCTCGGCGTCGGCGCCGCCACGCGGCGTCTTTACCTCTCCTATCCGCGCGTGGACGTCGTCGAGGCACGGCCGCGGGTGGCGTCGTTCTACGGACTCGACGTCGCCCGCGCGATTCTCGGACGCATTCCCAACGTCGACGCCTTCGAACGCCAGCTCGCCGGCGCCACCGGCGCCCGCCTCGCGTGGCCGGCGCCCGACGATCCGGCTGGCGCGATAGACGCCATGGAACACGACCTGGCGATCCTCGGTCCGTTGCTGCGCGAAACCGAGCGCACGCGTTGTTACGGGCGAGCCCGGTATCTACTCGCCCTCAACGAGCACCTCGGCCGCTCCCTGCGTAGCCGCTATGCCCGCTGGCAACAACCGGCGTGGTCCGCGTTCGACGGTTTGGTGCAGTCGACCGCGGCGACCGCGGCGGCGCTCGAACCGCACCGTCTCGCGGCGCGGCCGTATTCGGCGTCGGCGCTCGAGCGGTTCGCCCGCTGCCCGTATCAGTTCTACCTTGCGACCATCTACGGTTTGACGCCGCCCGGCACCCCCGACACGCCGGAGCGCCTGTCGCCCGCGACTCGCGGCTTACTGGTTCACGAGGCGCAGGCGCGCACTCTTCGTGCCCTCGCCGCCGGCGGGCTGCTGCCCTTGAGCGCCGCCTCCCCGGAGCGCGCCGATGCGTGCCTCGACGAGATCCTCGCCGCGACGGCCGATCGGTACCGAGATCTCCTGATGCCGCCCATCCCACGCGTGTGGGACGAAGAAATCGCCGCGCTTCGGGACGACCTGCGCACGTGGCTGCGGTGTCTCGCCGCCGACCGCGCCTGGCAGTTCCGGCACGCGGAACTCGCCTTCGGGCTGCCGGTGGACGCGCGCCACGATCCGGCCAGTATCCACACGCCCGTGCCGATTCCCGGCGGCGCGATCCTGCGCGGCGCCATCGACCTCGTCGAACGGCATCGGGACGGCAAGACCTTGCGCGTTACCGATCACAAGACGGGGGCCGGCTCCGCCAATACCCGTACCGTCGTCGGCGGTGGCGCGATTCTCCAACCCGTCATGTACGGCCTGGTCGCCGAGGCGGCGCTCGGGCAGCCGGTGAGCGAGGCGCGCCTCTTCTTCTGTTCGACGCGCGGCGGCTTCGCCGAGCACGTCGTGCGACTCGACAAGGTGGCGCGCGACAGCGCCGTCGCGGTGTTGCAGACCATCGATAAGAGCATTGCCGACGCCTTCCTGCCGCCCGCTCCCCAGCCGGGAGAATGCTCGCGGTGCGAGTTCGCCGTCGTATGCGGACCTTACGAAGAGGAACGTGCCGCCCGCAAAGACCAGCGGCGGCTGGCGCAGCTCAAGCGGATCCGGGAATGTCCATGACCACGCTGGCAGACGCCGCGGCCCGCGACGCCATCTACACCGATCTCTACCGTAACCTGGTCGTCGAAGCCGCGGCGGGCACGGGCAAGACCACCGCGCTGGTTCGTCGCATCGTCGCCGTCTTGCAGGCGGATCGGACGGGGATCGACCGTATCGTCGCGGTGACGTTCACCGAAAAGGCCGCCGGCGATCTGAAACTCCGCCTGCGGGCGGAAATCGAAACCGCCCGTCAGGGCTTGCCGGCAGGTGGCCGTGAAGCACACGCGCTCGACGAGGCGTTGGCGCGCCTCGAAGAGGCGCGGGTCAGCACCATTCACGGTTTCTGCGCCGATCTACTGCGCGAGCGGCCGGTGGAAGCGGGCGTCGATCCGGAATTCCGCGTGCTGCGCGAACCCGACGCGCAGGCGTTGCACGACACCGCGTTCGCACGCTGGCTGCACGAGTGCCTCGACCACCCGCCGGAAGGCGTGCGCCGGGCGCTACGGCGCCGGCGCCGCGCCAACGACGAGTCCCCCGGCGAGGCGTTGCGGATGGCATCCGGCGCGCTGAAGGACTGGCGCGACTTTCCCGCCCCGTGGCGCCGCGACCCCTTCGATCGATCCGCGGCACTCACCGATCTCGTCGCGCAACTCTGCGCTTTCGCTTCGCTGACCGACCGCTGCGCACAGCCGGCCAAGGACAATCTCTACCGCGACACGGCGCTGGCCCGCACGCTGCGAGACGAGGTCGTTCGCGCCGCGGCCATCGGCGCCCGCGACGACGACGTGTTCGAAGCGCGGCTCGTCTGGCTGGCGCGGGACTACACGTTCAACCACCCCCGCGGCGGCTGGGGCGATTTCTACGCGCCGGGTGTGTCGCGCGCGGCGGTCAGCAACGCCCACGCCCAGTTCCTGCGTGCCCTCGCGGCGTTCGCCAACGACGCCGATGCCGACCTTGCCGCCGCGGTGCAGCAGGAGTTGTCCGTCGTCGTCGAGCGTTACGAGGCGCTCAAGCGAAGCCAGGGTGTTCTCGACTTCACCGATCTGCTGCTGCGAGCCCGCGCTCTGCTGCGCGACTGCGACGGCGTTCGGGCCGACTTCCAGCGGCGTTTCACGCACCTGTTCGTGGACGAGTTTCAGGACACCGACCCGCTGCAAGCGGAGATCCTCCTCTTGCTCGCCGCTGCCGATCCGGGGGAACGGGACTGGCGGCTGACGGTTCCGGTTCCGGGCAAGCTGTTTCTCGTCGGCGATCCGAAGCAGTCGATATACCGCTTTCGGCGCGCCGATGTCGGCATGTACGTCGACGTCAAGACGCTGTTGCTCGCCAACGGTGCAAACGAAGTTCAGCTCACGACGAGCTTTCGCGCCGTGCCGGCCATACAGCGACTCGTCAACGACGCCTTCGCGCCGATTATGACCGGCGACGCGGCCACGTTGCAGGCGGACTACGTGCCGTTGGCGGCGTTTCGCGACGACGCCGACGGCCAGCCGTCGGCGGTGGCGTTGCCGGTTCCCGCGCCATACGGCAAGCGCAACGTCGCCGGGCGTGCCATCGAGGAGTCGTTGCCGCAGGCCGTGGCGGCGTTCGTGCAATGGTTGCTCGCCGAAAGCGGCTGGACGGTTACCGAACGGGAGCGCCCGGGCGAGCGTGTAGCGGTGTCGGCGCGGCACGTGTGTCTGTTGTTTCGGCGTTTCGAGAGCTTCGGCGACGATATGACGCGCGGCTACCAGCGGGCGCTGGAAGGGCGCGGCGTCCCGCATCTGCTCGTTGGCGGCCGCACCTTCCACGCCCGCGAGGAAGTGGAAACCATGCGCGCGGCGCTGACGGCGATCGAGTGGCCCGGCGACGACCTGGCGGTGTTTGCCACGTTGCGCGGCTCGCTGTTCGCGGTCGACGATGCCGCGTTGCTGGCTTATCGGCGGGAGTTCGGCAAGCCGCACCCGCTGCATCCGCCGCCGCCGGAGAGCGCTCCGACTCTGGAGCCGATCGCCGCGGCGCTGTCGCTGCTGGCCGAGCTGCACCGTATGCGCAACCGCCGGCCCGTCGCCGACACGCTCGCCCACCTGCTCGCCGCCACGCGGGCGCACGCCGGGTTTGCACTCCGGCCGTCGGGAGAGCAGGCCCTCGCCAACGTGCTGCACCTCACCGAACTCGCGCGGGTGCACGAGGCGGGGCGAGCCGGTTCGTTCCGCAGCTTCGTCGAGCGGCTGCGGCACGACGCGAACGCGCGCTCGACCGCCGATGCGCCGATCCTCGAAGAGGGCAGCGAAGGCGTGCGAATGATGACCGTGCACAAAGCCAAGGGGCTCGAGTTTCCCGTGGTCATCCTCGCCGACATGACCGCCAAGCTCGCCGGTCCGGTCGCCCGCCATCTCGACCCGGCCCGCGGAATCTGCGCTTTGCGGCTCGCCGGCTGGGCCCCGATCGAGCTGATCGAGCACGAGGCCATCGAGGCCGCGCGCGACCTCGCCGAAGGCGTCCGGATCACTTACGTCGCCGCGACGCGGGCGCGGGATCTGCTGGTGGTACCCGCCGTCGGGGACGAGCCGTTCGAACGCGGCTGGATCGCGCCGCTCAACCGGGCAATCTATCCACCACGCGAGCGGCGTACGGCGGCGGTACTGGCACCGGCCTGCCCGCCGTTCGGCGGCGACAGCGTCCTCAGGCGCCCCGACCATAGGCCAACGGACGACGCGCCGGTACGACCCGGGTTGCACCTCTTCGACGGCTACGGCGTGGTGTGGTGGGACCCGGCTGTCCTGGCACTCGAAGGTGCGCCGCGGCGCGGGCTGCGACAGGAGGACCTGCTGGGGAAGGAGGCGCCGGAGGAAGTCGTCGACGCGGACCGCTGTCGGTTCGAGGCCTGGCAGGAGGACCGCGACGCGGCGGTCGTTGACGGATCGCGTCCGGCGCTGACCGTACGTGTAGTGACCGAGGTAGCTGCCACCGGTGACGACGGCGCGCCCGCAGTCGAGGTGTGCGAGTTGGCGCGCATTCCCGGGCGCGCAACCGGCGCACGCTTCGGGGTGTTGGTTCACGCGATGCTTGCGGCGACGCCGCTACAGGCCGACGCCGCCGCCATTGCCGGCATTGCCGCAATGCACGCGCGGCTCGTCGGCGCGCCGGCCGAGGAAGTCTCCGACGCGGTTACCGCCGTGGTGGCGGCCCTCGCCCATCCCTTGCTCGAGGCGGCGCGCGCCGCGGCGGCCTGCGGGAACTGCCGCCGAGAAACTCCCGTGGCCCTGGCGTTGGAGGAGGGAGAACTCGTCGAGGGCGTGGTCGATCTGGCGTACTTCGACGGCGTGCTGTGGACGGTCGTCGATTTCAAGACCGACCGGCTCGACGCGCCGGCGGTCGGCGCCTACAGGCGTCAGGTAGCGCTGTACGCCGCGGCCATCGCCCGCGCCACCGGACAGCCCGCGCGCGGGGTGGTGTTGGGGGTGTGAGTGGGGGCGTGG
>JAKLJW010000064.1 GCA_023150935.1 Candidatus Binatia bacterium
AGGGGCTGCGGTTTGCGATTCGCGAGGGCGGACGCACGGTCGGTGCCGGCGTCGTCGCTAAGATCATCGAGTAAGGGGGCGCAGATGCGGGACCTCATTTCGTTTCAGTGCGAACAATGCAAACGCCGGAACTATACGACCACGAAGAACAAGAAGACGACGACCGAGAAGCTGGCACGGCGGAAGTTCTGCCCGTCCTGTCGGACACATACGGCCCACAAAGAATCGAAGGTGTAGAGCGCGAGACGAAATCGGCACGGACCCTGAAACCTCCGGGCGACCGGCGGCCTTGGGTCAGTAGCTCTAATTGGCAGAGCACCGGACTCCAAATCCGGGGGTTGCAGGTTCGAGCCCTGCCTGACCCGTTATCCCGACGGAAGGACGTAGACGGCTGGTGACTATGGCACTGCAGGAACAGACGGGAAATATTCGGGATGCGGCGCTTCGCGCCAGTTCCTTCGTTTCCGAGGTGTGGGCGGAGCTCCGCAAGGTGCACTGGCCGGGCCGCAAGGAGACCTACGCAGCCACCGTCGTGGTGCTGGTGGTGACGTTTATCGTGGCGGTCTTTCTCGGGGTCGTGGACTTGGTTATCTCTCGGTTCGTTCAGGCCATTCTGAGTTGAGATACGATGCCCAAGGAGTGGTACGTCGTCCATACGTACTCCGGCTTCGAGCACAAGGCGAAAGCCGCCCTCGAAGAGCGGATCAGAACCCTCGGGATGCAAGAGCATTTCGGGGATATTCTTGTTCCGGCGGAGAAAGTCGTCGAGCTGGTGAAAGGGCGCAAGAAGACGTCCTCCCGGAAGTTCTTTCCCGGCTACATGCTGGTGAACATGGACCTCAACGACGAGACCTGGCACCTCGTCAAGTCGACCCCCAAGGTGACCGGGTTCGTGGGCGACGCCACCCATCCGTCGCCGATATCTGAGGCGGAAGTGCGGGAGATCACGAACCAGATGGCCGAAGGGGCGGCCCGCCCGAAGCCCAAGGTGCTGTTCGAAACCGGCGAGAGCGTTAAGGTGATCGACGGGCCGTTTGCGGACTTCAACGGCGTTGTGGAGGAGGTCAAGGCCGACAAGGGTAAGCTTCGCGTTCTCATCAGTATCTTCGGCCGCGCCACCCCTGTCGAGCTCGACTTCGTCCAGGTGGAGAAGGCGTAGCGCACGACGACCCGGGATTGCACGCGGTGTAAGGAGCAGGATTCGTGAAAAAGGTTATTGCCGAGGTGAAGCTGCAGATTCCGGCCGGGCAGGCCAACCCGAGCCCTCCCGTAGGTCCCGCACTCGGTCAGCGCGGCGTGAATATCATGGAGTTTTGCAAGTCCTTCAACGCGCAGACGCAGGCGCAGGCCGGGCTGATCATCCCGGTGATCATTACGGTCTATGCTGACCGCTCGTTTACCTTCGTCACCAAGACGCCGCCCGCGGCGGTGCTCCTTAAGCGTGCGGCCGGTATCGAGAAGGGATCGGGCGAGCCCAACAAGAAGAAAGTCGGCAAAGTGACCAGGGCGCAGGTGCGCGAGATCGCGCAGCTCAAGCTGCAGGATCTCACCGCGGGCTCGATCGAAGCTGCGATGCGCACGGTCGAGGGGGCTGCACGCAGCATGGGCCTCGACGTTGTCGACTGAACGAGGTGTAGTATGCCAAAGCACGGGAAACGCCTTCGCGCGGTGCGCGAGCAGGTTGATCGCAACCGCCGGTACGCTCTCGAAGAAGCGCTGCAACTCGCCGTCAAGACCGCCACGGCGAAGTTCGACGAAACCGTCGAGATGGCGGTCAGGCTCGGTGTCGATCCGCGCCAGGCGGATCAAAACGTCCGGGGGACGGTGCAGTTGCCCCATGGCACCGGAAAGACGGTGCGCGTGCTCGTGTTCGCCAAGGGGGAGAAGGAGCGCGAGGCCTCTGATGCGGGCGCCGACCACGTCGGCGGCGAAGACCTGATTAAGAAGATTTCCGAGGGATGGCTCGAGTTCGACAAGGCGGTCGCCACTCCCGACATGATGGGATTGGTGGGTCGTATCGGAAAGATCCTCGGCCCGCGCGGCCTCATGCCGAATCCCAAGGTCGGAACGGTGACCTTCGACGTCGGTAAGGCGGTGGCCGATCTCAAAGGCGGGAAGGTGGAGTTTCGGGTCGAGAAGGCTGGCATCGTGCACGTGCCGATCGGCAAGGTGTCGTTCGGTGTGGAGAAACTGGTCGGCAACGCCCAGGCCGTGATTCATGGGCTCGTGCGGGCCAAGCCTGCCGCGGCGAAGGGTAACTACCTGCAAACGATCGCCGTGTCTTCGACCATGGGCGCCGGTGTCAAGGTGGATGCCGTTGCGCTGCGTGCCGCGGCGGCCTGAGGAGACGATCGTGAATCGTGAAGGAAAAGCCGCATCCGTTGCCGAACTCCAGGCGCGCTTCGAGCGGGCCTCGGTGACCCTGGTGGCAAGCTCGACCGGCCTGACGGTGGCCAAGACCCAGGAGCTGCGTCGTGCCCTGCGACAAGCCGGAGGCGAGTTGAAAATCGCCAAGAACACCTTGGCGCGGCGCGCCCTGAAGGACACCGCGTACGCCATTCTCGACGAACTGCTCACCGGCCCCACCGGACTCGTGTTTGGTTACGACGATCCAGTGGCGGTTGCCAAGGTGCTGGTCCGCTTCGCGGAGCAAAACGACAAGCTTTCGATTGCCGGCGGTGTCCTCGAAGGGCGTCTGCTGGCTGGCCCCGCCGTGGCCGACCTCGCCAAGCTCCCGAGCCGTGAGGTTCTGCTTGCCACGCTGTTGGCCTTGGTGCAGGCGCCGGCTGCCCGGTTACTGCGGACTGTACAGGAACCCGGTGCCCGTCTGGCACGGCTACTAGGCCAGGTGCGGGATCGCTTGGAGAAGCAAGACTGACCGTTTGTCTTTCTTAAGGAGGAGACTCTCATGTCGGAAATGAACGTGACCCGTGACCAGGTGAAGGACTTCATCAAGCACATGTCGCTGCTCGACGCGGCGGCCCTGGTGAAGGAACTCGAGGAGGAACTCGGCGTCAGTGCCGCAGCTCCGGTAATCGCGGCCGGGCCGGCGGCGGCGGCCGGGCCGGCTGCCGCCGCTGCGCCCGAAAAGGACGAGTTCACGGTGATGTTGACGGGCGCCGGTGACAAGAAGATCCAGGTGATCAAAGTGGTCCGCGAGCTCACCGGGCTCGGACTCAAGGAGGCCAAGGATCTTGTGGACGGGGCTCCCAAGCCGGTGAAGGAGGCGGTCCCGAAGGCGCAGGCCGAAGAGATGAAGAAGAAGATCGAGGAGGCGGGCGGCACGGTCGAGCTGAAGTAATCGCGGGGCGCGGAGCCTGAGGAGTCACCATGGGTGCGCGGGTAGCGAATAATCTGCGGTTGCGGCGGAGCTTCGGTCGGATCAAGAAGATCATCGAGATACCGAATCTCATAGAAATCCAGAAACGCTCCTACGAGGAGTTCCTTCAGCACGCGGTTGCTCCGGGAGACCGGACCGATACCGGGTTGCAGGGCGTGTTCAAGTCCGTTTTTCCCATCAAGGACTTCAACGACACGGCATCGCTGGAATTCGTCGGGTACGGACTGGGCGATCCGAAATACTTGGTGGAGGAATGCCACGAACGCGGCATGACCTTCGCCGCCCCGCTCAAGGTGACCGTGCAGCTCGTTCTGTGGGACAAGGATCCCGAAACGGGGGCCACGTCGATCAAGAACGTGAAGGAGCAGGAGGTCTATTTCGGCGAGATCCCGCTGATGACGGTCAACGGCACCTTCATGATAAACGGCACCGAGCGCGTGATCGTCAGCCAATTGCATAGGTCGCCCGGGGTGTTCTTCGATCACGATAAGGGCAAGACCCACGCCAGCGGAAAACTCCTCTATTCGGCGCGCATCATCCCCTATCGGGGTTCGTGGATCGACTTCGAGTTCGACCCGCGCGACATCCTCTATGTGCGGATCGACCGCAGGCGCAAGTTCCACGCTACGGTGCTGCTGCGCGCCCTCGGGATGTCGACCGAAGATCTCCTCAATTACTACTACAAGACCGATACCATCCTCATCGACCAGAAGCGCCTTGCCAAGGTCTTCAAACCCGAACACCTGTTGAATGCCAAGGCGACGCGCGACATCCGCGGCCCGAACAACGATCTGATCGTCAAAGAGGGACGCAAGGTCACGAAAGGCGCCCTCAAGCAGCTCGAAGCGGCTGGCGTCAAGGAAATTCCGATCACCCTCGAAGAGATCGTCGGTCGGGTGGCAGCTCACGATGTCGTGGACCCGGCCACCGGCGAGGTGCTCCTCGAGTGCAATCACGAAATGTCCGCCGACACTCTGGACCGTCTGCGCGAGCGCGGCATAGCCGGGGTCGAGGTGCTGCTGCTCGACGAACAACACAGCGGCAAGGCTCTGCGGGAAACCCTGACCAACGACGGTTGCAGCAGCCCGGAACAGGCGATCATGGAGATATACAAGCGCCTGCGTCCCGGGGATCCACCAACGGAGAAGACCGCGCGGGATCACTTCAACAACCTCTTTTTCAACGCCGAACGTTACGATCTGTCGCGCGTCGGCCGACTGAAGTTGAACCACAAACTTCGTATCCAGGTGCCGTTGGAGCAGGGGACGCTGCGGGCCCAGGACATCCTCGAGGTAGTCCGACACCTCATCGATCTCAAGAACGGCATCGGAGTGATCGACGACATCGACCACCTGGGCAATCGTCGCGTTCGCGCCGTCGGCGAGTTGGTCGAAAATCAGTACCGCATCGGCCTCGTGCGCATGGAGCGCGCGATCAAGGAACGCATGAGCCTGCAAGATATCGAGACGCTCATGCCCCAGGAACTCATCAACTACAAACCGGTGTCGGCGGTCATCAAGGAGTTCTTTGGGTCCAGTCAACTGTCCCAGTTCATGGACCAGACCAATCCCCTGTCGGAGATTACGCACAAACGCCGCCTGTCGGCACTGGGCCCGGGTGGCCTGACGCGCGAGCGCGCCGGGTTCGAAGTCCGCGACGTGCATCCGACGCATTACGGCCGGGTTTGCCCGATCGAAACGCCCGAGGGTCCGAACATTGGCCTGATCGCCTCGCTGTCGACGTACGCGCGCGTGAACGAGTTCGGCTTCGTCGAAACCCCATACCGCGAAGTCGAGGGAGGACGGGTTACGGACCGCATCCGTTACCTGTCCGCGCTCGAGGAAGAGGAGCACGTTATCGCGCAGGCCAACGCCCCGCTGGATGCGCGGGGTCACTTCGTCAACGATCTGGTATCCGCCCGTCTCGGCGGCGAGTTCTCTATGGTCCGGCCCGACGAGGTCCAGTTCATGGACGTGTCGCCCAACCAGCTCGTCAGCGTCGCCGCCTCCTTGATCCCCTTCCTCGAGAATGACGACGCCAACCGCGCGCTGATGGGGTCCAACATGCAGCGGCAGGCGGTGCCGCTGCTGCGCACCGAAGCGCCACTGGTCGGAACGGGGATGGAAGGCGTTGTCGCCCGCGATTCCGGAGTTACCGTCCTTGCCCGGCGCGCCGGTACCGTCGAGAGCGTCGATGCCACCCGCGTTGTGGTCAAGGCGGACAAGCCCAGCGATTCGGGGCGCGACGCCGGGATCGATATATACAACCTGACCAAGTACCAGCGTTCCAATCAAAACACCTGCATCAATCAGCGACCCATCGTGGTTGCCGGGGAACACGTGGAAGCCGGCGAGGTGCTGGCCGATGGCCCCTCCACCGACATGGGCGAACTCGCCCTCGGGCGCAACGTACTCGTCGCCTTCATGCCCTGGGGTGGCTACAACTTCGAAGACTCGATTCTCATCAGCGAGCGCGTGGTGAAGGACGATTACTTCACCTCGGTGCACATCGAGGAGTTTGAGTGCGTGGCGCGAGACACCAAGCTCGGTCCGGAGGAGATCACGCGCGACATCCCGAACGTCGGCGAGGAGGCCCTCAAGGACCTTGACGATAGCGGAATAATCCGCATCGGTGCGGAGGTGCGCCCCGGCGATATCCTGGTCGGCAAGATTACGCCGAAGGGCGAGACGCAACTGTCGCCCGAGGAGAAACTGCTTAGGGCCATCTTCGGGGAAAAGGCCGGCGAGGTGCGCGACACTTCGTTGAAGGTCCCCCCGGGAGTGGAAGGCACCGTGATCAGCGCGCGGGTGTTCTCCCGTAAGGGCGTCTCGAAAGACGAACGCAGCCGATTGATCGAGGACGAAGAAGTCAACAAGCTCAAGAAGGACCAGGAGGACGAGCAGCGCATCATTCGCGACTCCACGATCAAGAAGGTTAAGCGCCTGCTCGCCGGCAAGACCGCTAGCACGCGCCTGACCAATGATGCCCGCGCCGTACTCCTCCAGAAGGGGCAGGAGATAACGGGGGCCGATATCGATGCCCTTGCTCCGGCACTGTGGGGCGAGATCAAGATCGGCAACGAGAAGATCGAGGAGGAACTGCGTATCGTCGTCGAGGCCATGCAGGAACAGTTCTCGCTGATTCGCATGGTGTTCCAGGAAAAGATCGAGCGCCTCAAGGGTGGCGATGAACTGCCTCCGGGCGTCATCAAGATGGTCAAGGTTTTCGTGGCCATCAAACGTCGCCTGCAGGTGGGCGACAAGATGGCCGGACGTCACGGTAATAAGGGCGTCCTGTCGCGGATCCTGCCGGAAGAGGACATGCCGTATTTGGATACGGGTGCTCCGGTCGACATCGTTCTCAACCCGCTCGGGGTGCCGTCGCGCATGAATGTCGGTCAGATCCTCGAAACCCACCTGGGGTGGGCGGCGCGGGAACTCGGCGCGCAGCTCGCGCAACGGCGTGCCGAAGATGCCGATGCGCTGCGCAGCCAACTTGCCGACGTCTATGGCAAGGACTTTTCGGAGTTCATAAAGGAGTTGAAGGCGGATGACCTCGAGCGCCTGGCGCACAAGGCCGCCCGCGGCATCCATGTTGCCTCCCCGGTTTTCGACGGTGTCGGGGAGACAGAGATCTTCGGCCTCCTCAAGAAGGCCGGACTGCCGGTCACCGGCCAGGCCCGATTGCGCGACGGCCGCACGGGCGAGCTGTTTGCACAGCCGGTCACGGTCGGAATCATGTACATCATGAAGCTGCACCATCTCGTCGACGATAAGATCCACGCTCGATCTACGGGGCCATACTCGCTGGTCACCCAACAACCGCTCGGCGGCAAGGCGCAGTTCGGTGGGCAACGGCTTGGCGAAATGGAAGTGTGGGCGCTCGAAGCCTACGGCGCCGCATACACCCTGCAGGAGATGCTCACGGTGAAGTCCGATGACGTTGCCGGTCGCACCCGCATGTACGAAGCTATCGTCAAGGGCGAGAACGTTCTCGAGCCCGGCCTGCCCGAGTCTTTCAACGTCATGATGAAGGAACTGCAAAGCCTTGCGCTCGACGTCGAGCTGCTCGAAGAGAAGCCGACCGGGGGGTCGGCGCAATCGTGACGCGCCGGTTTCGGAGGACGCATGGAAGACCTATTCACGTTATTCGAGAAGCCGAAGAACCCGCTCAGTTTCAACGCCCTGCGCGTCTCGCTCGCTTCACCCGACAAGATCCGATCGTGGTCCCACGGTGAGGTGAGAAAGCCTGAGACCATCAACTACCGTACGTTCAAGCCGGAACGCGACGGTTTGTTCTGCGCGAAGATCTTCGGCCCTACCAAGGACTACGAGTGCAATTGCGGCAAGTACAAGCGCATGCGCCATCGCGGGGTGGTGTGCGAGAAATGCGGTGTCGAGGTCATTCAATCCAAGGTCCGGCGCGAACGGATGGGCCACATCGATCTCGCGACGCCGGTGGCGCACATCTGGTTCCTGAAAAGCCTCCCCAGCCGCATAGGCACGTTGCTCGATATGACTCTGAAGGAGCTGGAGAAGGTCCTGTACTTCGAGTCCTATATCGTGATCGATCCGGGCAAGACCCCGCTCACCGCCAAGGAACTGATGAGCGAGTCGCGCTACCGTAAGGCTCGCGAGGAGTTCGGCGACGCTTTCCGGGCCGAGATGGGCGCGGAAGCGATCCGAACGCTGCTCAAGGATATCGAGCTGGACGAGCTCGGCCAGCAGCTCCGTACCGAGATGCGCGAGGCCACGAGCGAGGCGAAGCGCAAGAAGATGGCCAAGCGCCTCAAGGTCGTGACGGCGTTCCGCTCCTCCGGCAATCGTCCCGAGTGGATGATCCTCGAGGCCATTCCCGTCATCCCGCCCGACCTGCGCCCCCTGGTCCCGCTCGATGGCGGACGCTTTGCCACTTCAGACCTCAACGACCTCTACCGCCGCGTCATCAACAGGAACAACCGACTGAAGCGGCTCATGGAGCTGAGCGCACCCGACATCATCGTCCGTAACGAGAAGCGAATGCTCCAGGAGGCGGTCGACGCGTTGTTCGACAACGGGCGGCGCGGGCGGGCCATTACCGGCCCCAACAAGCGGCCGCTCAAGTCCTTGTCCGACATGCTCAAGGGAAAGAGTGGGCGCTTCCGCCAGAACCTGCTCGGCAAGCGCGTCGACTATTCGGGTCGGTCCGTCATCGTCGTCGGACCGGAACTCCGCCTGCACCAATGCGGTCTGCCGAAAAAGATGGCCCTCGAGCTCTTCAAGCCGTTCATTTACAACAAGCTCGAAGAGCGCGGTCTGGTGACGACCATCAAGAGCGCCAAGAAGATGGTCGAGAAAGAACGCCCCGAGGTCTGGGACATCCTCGATGAAGTCATCCGCGAGCACCCCGTCCTACTCAACCGCGCCCCGACACTGCACCGGCTGGGCATTCAGGCCTTCGAGCCGATCCTGATCGAAGGTAAGGCGATCCAATTGCACCCCCTTGTCTGCGCCGCGTACAACGCCGATTTCGACGGCGACCAGATGGCCGTGCACGTACCGCTCTCCGTGGAAGCCCAGGTCGAAGCGCGGGCGCTGATGATGTCGACGAACAACATCCTGTCGCCCGCCAATGGCAAGCCGATCATCGTGCCGACGCAGGACATAGTCCTCGGCCTCTACTACATGACCCGCGAGCGACCAGGCGCCCTCGGTGCCGGGAGGCGCTTTTCCGGCTTCGGCGAGGTTCGGGTCGCCTATGACCAGGGCGAGGTAGATCTGCAGGCCCCCGTCAGGGTCCGCATCGACGGCAAGATGGTCGACACCACCGTCGGCCGGGTGCTGCTCTACGAGATCGTGCCGCCCGAGATTACCTTCGAGCAAGTCAACCGGGTGATGAAGAAGAAGGAGCTGGGCGCACTCATCGACATCGCCTATCGCTTCTCGGGCAACAAGGCGACCGTCATCTTCGCCGACAAGCTCAAGGATCTGGGATACGATTTCGCCACGCGGGCCGGCATTTCCATAGCCATCAAGGACATGGTTATCCCCGCTCACAAAGCGAAGCTGCTAGATGAGGCCTACGGCAACGTCAAGGAAATCGAGGAGCAGTACAACCAGGGCCTCATCACCGACGGCGAGCGCTACAACAAGGTCGTCGACATCTGGGCCGAAGTAACCGACCGCATCGCCGATGCGATGATGCGCGAATTGCAGACCGAAACCGTCCGCGACGAGAAGGGCGAGGAGCACCAGGCGGCGAGCTTCAACCCCATTTTCATGATGGCCGATTCCGGCGCGCGCGGCAGCGCACAGCAAATCCGCCAGCTCGCCGGAATGCGCGGCCTCATGGCCAAACCCTCGGGCGAAATCATCGAAACGCCCATCACCGCCAACTTCCGCGAGGGACTGACCGTACTCCAGTACTTCATCTCCACGCACGGTGCCCGCAAGGGCCTCGCCGACACCGCCCTCAAGACGGCTAACTCCGGTTATCTCACGCGGCGACTGGTTGACGTGGCGCAGGACTCCATCATTACGGAGGAGGACTGCGGCACTATCGACGGGATCGAAATGACACCGCTCGTCGAAGGTGGAGAGGTGATTGAGGGCCTTGGCGATCGGGTTCTGGGTCGGGTCGCGCTGGAGGATATCCACGACGTCGGTCGCGCAGACGAAGTCCTGGTCGAGGCGAACGAGGAAATCGACGAGGATCGCGTCAAGCGCATCGAGGAAGCTGGCCTCCAGCGGGTGAAGATCCGATCCGTGCTCACCTGTCAGTCCCGGCAGGGCGTCTGCATTCGCTGCTACGGCCGCGACCTCGCCCGCGGTCACATGGTCAACCTCGGCGAAGCCATCGGGGTCATCGCGGCGCAGTCGATCGGCGAGCCCGGGACCCAGTTGACGATGCGGACCTTCCACATCGGCGGGACCGCGAGCCGCCGCGCCGAACAGACCACGTTGGAGGTCCGCCACGACGGGATCCTGCGCTTCATCAACCTGACTACCGTCACCAACAAGGACGGCGATCTCGTGGTCATGAACCGCAACGGCGAAGTCGCGGTAGTCGAGGCCGCCGACGGCGGCCGCGAGCGCGAGCGCGAGCGCTACCAGATCGTGTATGGAGCCAAACTCAAGAAGAAGGACGGTGCCCGAGTCAAGGTCAACGAGCTGATCGCGGAGTGGGACCCCTACACCATCCCGATGCTCACCGAAGTGTCCGGCGTGGTGAAATTCGGCGATATTGTCGAAGGCACCACGATGGAAGAGAAGGTAGACGAGCGCACCGGTCTATCGACCAAGGTCATCATCGATTGCAAGGACCTCGACAAGCGTCCCCGCGTATCGATTAAGGATGCCGAGAACCGCACTCTCAAGCTGCCCGGCTCCGAAGCCGCGGCGCGCTACCTCCTGCCTGTCGGCGCGCACATCAACGTTACCGAGGGTCAGATGGTTTCCGCCGGCGACGTGATCACGAAGATCCCGCGCGAAACAACCAAGACCAAGGACATCACCGGTGGATTGCCCCGCGTGGCGGAACTCTTCGAGGCTCGCAAGCCGAAGGAATACGCGGTCATCAGCGAGATCGACGGCACGGTGTCCTTCGGGAAGGACACGAAGGGCAAACGGAAGGTTGTCGTCACCCCGGAGGTTGGCGAGCCGCGCGAATACCTGATCCCGAAGGGAAAACACATAAGCGTTCACGAAGGCGACCACGTCCGGGCTGGCGAAGCACTCATGGACGGGTCGTCCAACCCGCACGATATCCTGACGATCCTGGGTGATAAGGCGCTCGCCAAGTACCTGGTCGACGAGATCCAGGAAATCTACCGGTTGCAGGGTGTGCGCATCAACGACAAGCACATCGAGGTCATCGTTCGCCAGATGCTACGCCGCGTGCGGATCAAGGACGTGGGCGACACGGATTTCCTCGTCGGCGACCAGGTGGAGAAATGGCGCTTCGAGGAAGAGAACCAGCGGGTCATCACCGGTACGGGCGAACCCGCGATCGCGGAGCCGCTGCTGCTGGGTATTACCAAGGCCAGCTTGTCCACGGACAGCTTTATCTCCGCGGCATCTTTCCAGGAGACGACCAAAGTGCTCACCGAAGCCGCCATCAATGGCAAGGTGGACCACCTGGTGGGCCTGAAAGAGAACGTCATCATGGGTCGACTGATTCCCGCCGGCACCGGCGTGGCCACCTACGGGCGGATGGAAATTCAGGTCGAGGGGGACGAGGGGGCGGGGGAAGAGGGGCCGGTGCCACATGTGGCGGAGGCGATAGAGGGATGAGCTTGACACTAATCAGCGTTTTCAATAAAAGAAACGCTTTGACTTCAGCGACGCAGATCGATTCCCGGTGGCCGCATGCCGACCATTAACCAACTTGTGAAGCAGGGCCGCGCCAAGCAGCGCAGGCGACTGACCGCGCCCGCCCTGCAAAGCTCCCCGCAGAAGCGGGGAGTGTGTACGCGGGTCTACACGCAAACGCCGAAGAAACCGAACTCGGCGCTGCGCAAGGTCGCTCGCGTGCGCTTGACCAACGGCATCGAGGTCACGACCTACATTCCCGGTATCGGCCATAACCTTCAGGAACACTCGGTCGTGCTGATTCGCGGCGGACGCGTGAAGGACCTGCCCGGCGTCCGCTATCACGTCGTTCGTGGAACCCTGGACTCCATTGGCGTCCAGGACCGCCGTCAGGGTCGTTCAAAATACGGGGCCAAGCGCCCCAAGTGAGCGGGAAGAAGGACGAGTAGAACATGCCGCGCAAAGGCGAGGTGCGGCGTCGGGAAGTCTTGCCCGACCCCAAGTTCCATGACCGAACGGTCACCAAGTTCATCAACGCAATGATGAATCGTGGGAAGAAGAGCCTCGCGGAGCGCATACTGTACCGCTCGCTCGACGTGATCGGGGAACGCGCGAAGGAAGATCCGCTTGCGGTCTTCAAGCGCGCCCTCGACAACGTTCGGCCCGTCGTCGAAGTGCGCTCGCGCCGTGTCGGTGGGGCGACGTACCAGGTGCCGGTCGAGGTCCGGCCCAATCGCCGCATGTCATTGGCGATGCGCTGGATCGTACAACACGCCCGGCAGCGGGGCGAGAAGTCGATGGCCGACCGTTTGGCCGGAGAACTACTGGATGCCGCTAACGGACGCGGCGCAGCGATGAAGAAGAAGGAGGACACCCACCGTATGGCCGACGCTAACAAGGCGTTCGCCCATTATCGGTGGTAGTCATGGAGTGGCGTAGGGAGTCGGCGGCCTGCCGCCGGACATCCCGCCTCAAGCGTTATGGCACGCACAGTCCCGCTCGAGCGGACTCGAAACATCGGCATCATGGCTCACATCGATGCCGGGAAGACGACGACGACCGAGCGCATTCTATACTACACCGGCATTAACTATAAGATCGGGGAGGTCCATGAGGGCACGGCCACCATGGACTGGATGGTGCAAGAGCAGGAACGCGGGATTACCATCACGTCCGCCGCGACGACCTGCGTCTGGCGCGATCACCGCGTCAACATCATCGATACCCCCGGGCACGTCGACTTTACCATCGAGGTCGAGCGGTCGCTGCGCGTCCTTGACGGGGCGGTCGCGGTGTTCTGTTCGGTGGGCGGTGTCGAACCGCAGTCGGAAACGGTGTGGCGCCAGGCGGACAAGTACGGCGTTCCGCGGATTGCTTTCATTAACAAGATGGATCGCATCGGTGCCGACTTCGACCGCGGGGTTGCGATGATCCGCGACCGGCTGAAGGCCAACCCCGTGCCGATGCAACTGCCGATCGGCGTCGAGGAACACTTCCGGGGGATCGTCGATCTGGTCAGCATGAAGGCGTTTCTCTGGGACGACGAAAGCCTCGGCGCACGATTCCGGACGGACCCGATCCCCGGCGAGTTACAGGCGGCCGCGGCTGCTGCCCGGGAGCGCCTCGTGGAAGCGGCGGCCGAGGGCGACGAGGCGGTGCTCGAGAAGTATCTCGAGGGCAGGGAGATCAGCGAGGCCGAACTTCGCGCGGCGCTGCGGCGCGCAACGCTGGAGCTGAAAATAGTGCCGGTTCTGTGCGGCTCGGCGTTCAAGAACAAAGGCGTGCAGCCCCTGCTCGACGCCGTCGTCGATTTCCTCCCCGCTCCCACCGATGTCGCCGCGGTCGAGGGCGTCAATCCCAACACCGAGAAGACAGAGGTGCGGACGGCCGATGACAGCGCTCCTTTTTCGGCGCTGGCGTTCAAGATCATGACCGACCCCTTTGTCGGCTCGTTGACGTTCCTTCGCGTCTACTCGGGCCAACTGGAGTCGGGGTCCTACGTTTACAATTCGACCAAGGGCAAGAAGGAGCGGATCGGCCGCCTACTCAAGATGCACGCCAACAAGCGCGAGGATATCAAGGAAGTCCTCGCCGGCGACATCTGTGCCGCGGTGGGCCTGCGAGCCACGACGACCGGCGACACGCTTTGCGAGGAGAACCGACCGGTGGTTCTGGAGTCGATCGAGTTCCCGGCCCCGGTCATATCGATTGCCATCGAGCCGAAAACCAAGGCCGATCAGGAAAAGCTTGGGACCTCGTTGCAGAAGCTGGCTACCGAGGACCCCTCGTTCCGCGTCGCAACCGACCGGGAAACCGGCCAGACGATCATATCCGGCATGGGCGAACTCCACCTGGAGATCATCGTCGACCGCCTGTTGCGGGAGTTCAAGGTCGACGCCAACGTCGGCAAACCGCAGGTCGCGTACAAGGAAACGGTCCGCAAAGCCGTCGAACGGGAAGCGAAGTTCGTTCGCCAGACCGGTGGGCGCGGCCAGTACGGGCACGTGGTCCTGCGTGTCGAACCCCTGCCGCCCGGCGGTGGCTTCGAGTTCGTCGACGCAACCAAGGGCGGAGTGGTCCCGCGAGAGTACATTCCGGCAGTCGAACGTGGAGCCCACGACGCCATGGAAACCGGGCCGCTGGCCGGTTACCCGATGGTGGACGTCAGGGCTACCCTGCTGGACGGCTCCTATCACGAGGTGGACTCGTCGGAGATCGCCTTCAAGATCGCCGGCTCGATGGCGCTTAAAGAGGGTGCCGCCAAAGCGGCCCCGGTGATCCTCGAGCCGATCATGGCGGTGGAAGTCGTGGTGCCGGAGGACTTCATGGGCGACGTCATTGGCGACCTGAGCGGCCGCCGCGGCCGCATCCAGGGCATGGAAGCGCGCGGCGGCGCGCAGGTGATCGGTGCCCAGGTCCCGCTGGCGGAGATGTTCGGCTACGCCACGGATCTGCGCTCGATGACCCAGGGACGCGCGACTTACACGATGCAGTTCGCACATTACGAACCCGTACCTCAGACGATTTCCGAGGAGATCGCGGCCAAGGCCGTCGGTGCCTGAGCCGCCGGGCAACGTGGATGACCGGGGAGGACTGAGCCATGGCGAAACAGAAGTTCGAGCGCAAGAAGCCGCACGCGAACGTGGGGACGA
>JAKLJW010000065.1 GCA_023150935.1 Candidatus Binatia bacterium
AAAACGGGGCTACTCGGGGCGAACGGAAAGCGTCGTACGGAATACGTCGCCGTAATTGTGCCCATCACTACTAAGCCTGCGACGCCTGCAGTGCATGGTCGAGGTCGGCGACAATGTCCTCGACGTCCTCGATACCGACCGATACGCGCACGTAGTCTGGCGTGACCCCGGTTTCGCGTTGTTCCGCTTCCGTGAGTTGCGAGTGCGTCGTCGAAGCCGGGTGGATCACCAGGGTCTTGGCGTCGCCGATATTAGCGAGATGGCTGGCCATCCGAACCGAATTGATGAACCGTATGCCCGCGTCGCGTCCGCCCTTGATGCCGAACCCGATGATGGCGCCCTGTCCCTTCGACAGATAGGTCTGCGCGTTGGCGTAGTCTGCATGACCGGGCAAACCGGGATAGTTCACCCACGTTACGGCGGGATGCCGTTCCAGGAACCGGGCCACGGTGCTGGCGTTCGAACAGTGTCTTTCCATGCGCAGGTGAAGCGTCTCGAGTCCGAGGAGAAACAGAAACGCCCCGAACGGGCTCATCGCCGGCCCGGTGTCGCGGAGCCAGTGCGTGCGGATGTGCAGTATGTAGGCGATGTTGCCGACGGGCCGCAGCGCCTCTTCGAGGACCAGACCGTGATACGACGGGTCCGGAGCGCAGAACTCGGGCCACTTCTTCGGTTCTCGTGCCCACGGGAACTTGCCGCTGTCGACGATCACGCCGCCGATGTGGACGCCGTGGCCGCCGATGAATTTCGTCGTCGAGTAGATCACGACGTCCACGCCGTGATCGATCGGTCGCAGGAGACACGGTGTCAGCACGGTGTTGTCGCACAGCACGGGCAAGCCGAGCGCGTGCGCGGCCTCGGCTATGGCGCGAAAATCCGGTACGTCGTTCTTCGGGTTGCCTAGGCTTTCGAAGTAGACGCAGCGCGTATTGGCGTCCACCAGGTCTTTGATCTTCTCCGGGTGGTGCGGATCGAAGAAGCGCACCTCGATGCCGAGCTGGCGGAAAGTCTGAGTAAACAGCGTCCACGTGCCGCCGTAGAGACTGGTGGCGGAGACGAAGTTCTGGCCGCTGTGGCAGATGGTCAGGATGGCAGCGGTGATGGCAGACTGCCCCGAGGCAAAGGCGAGCCCGGCGGCACCGCCGTCGAGGGCGGCCAGCCGCTTTTCGAGCACGTCGTTGGTCGGGTTCATCAGACGCGTGTAGATGTTCCCGAACTCCTTGAGGGCGAAGAGGTTAGCGGCGTGCTCGGTACTCTCGAACACGTAAGAGCTCGTCGCGTAGATCGGTACGGCACGGGCACCCGTGGTCGGATCTTTCTCCTGCCCCGCATGTACGGCGAGGGTCCCCAGCCCGGGGGTTCGCGGTGTATCGGTGCTCATGAAGACCTCCTTGTCCGACTCCAGCAGTTAACCTCAATCCGAGCGGAATTCCACCGAAGGAGTGTACATGACCTGGCGGTCGTCTCTAGACGATGAAAACGCGGTGCCCTCTGCGGGGTCGGGGTCGGAATCGCTATCGGGATCGAGGGAATCGGATCGATACCGATGCCGATGGCTGCCCGCCATTGCGCTTGCGCGCCCCCGGTTCCACCCACCCCAATTTTCGAAGCGGCGGGCGACATCGAGAATGGACGGTCGTCGAACGACGGGCATCGTCCGCGGCGCGCACCGCATCGCAACCGTCCGGAGGACCTCTCCGGGCGTTCCGCGAATTTTCGGGGGGCCCGCCGTCACCGAGAAGAGAGGGTCTTCCATTGGGATTGAGGTCGATCGCACGGCGGCGCCAGGGCCAGCCTCTGGGCGCCCGGTGTGCTATTTACCGGTCGTGCCCAAACGTCCTTCGCGTCCCGATGCGCCCGGGTTGTTCGCTGCCGCCGAAAAGCAGCGCCGCCAGCAGGCGGCGCCGCTGGCGGAACGGATGCGCCCCCGGACCCTCGCCGAGATGGTCGGTCAGACGCACCTCGTCGGGCCCGGGCGGCTGCTGCGCGAACTGATCGACGGGCAGCGATTGCACTCGCTGATTCTCTGGGGGCCGCCGGGGACCGGCAAGACGTCGCTGGCGCTGCTCATCGCGCACACGACACAGGCTTACTTCGTGCGCTTCTCGGCGGTCTTGTCGGGGGTCCGCGAATTGCGCGAGTTGATCGACGAAGCGCGGGTTCGACTCCGCGACAGTGGCCAGCGCACGATCCTCTTTGTCGACGAGATCCACCGCTTCAACAAGGCGCAGCAGGATGCGTTTCTCCCCTATGTCGAGGACGGCACGATCACGCTCATCGGCGCAACCACCGAGAACCCGTCGTTCGAAGTCATCGCGCCTTTGCTGTCCCGCACCTCCGTGCTCGTCCTGGAGCCGTTGCCGGAAACCGGTGTGCGGGACCTGCTCGAGCGGGCGTTAGCCGACGGGGAGCGCGGCCTCGGCACCCTTGGTTTGCGCGGTGAACCAGCGGCGCTGGCCTTCCTTGCGCAGCACGCCCGTGGCGATGCCCGGCTGGGCCTGAACGCCCTCGAAGCCGCGGCCAACCTCGCCGTGACCAAGCGGGAGAGCGTCATCACGCTGGCCCTTGCCGAGGAAGCCGCGCAGCACCGCGCGCTGCTCTACGACAAGGCGGGGGAGGAGCACTACAACGTCATTTCGGCATTCATCAAGAGCCTGCGCGGCAGCGATCCCGATGCGGCAGTGTACTGGATGTTGCGCATGCTCGACGCGGGCGAGGACCCGCTGTTTATCGCGCGCCGGATGGTCATCTTCGCGGCCGAGGACATCGGCAACGCCGACCCGCAGGCGCTGCAGGTGGCAGTCGCGGTCAAGGACGCGTTTCATTTCGTCGGCTTGCCCGAAGGCCGCATCCCGCTTGCCCAGGCGGCGACGTATCTGGCCACGGCGCCGAAGTCGAATGCGTCTTACAAAGCCATGCTGGCGGCGGCCGACGACGTGAAGACTCACGGCGCTCTTCCCGTGCCTCTCCACCTGCGCAATGCCCCCACTTCCCTGATGAAAGAACTCGGCTACGGGCGCGGCTACAAGTATGCGCACGACTACGAGGGCCACGTGGTGGGACAGCAGCATCTGCCCGATGCGCTGTGCGACCGCCGTTACTATGCGCCGTCCGAAGAAGGCGCCGAGCGCGCGATCAAGGAACGCCTCGAGCGCTGGCGGCAACGCAAGGGGCGGGCCTGAGGGTGTTTTGGGGTCCGGGGCGGAGTGCGGCGTTCCAGTCGCTTTCAACCGCCCGCGGTTCTTGATACGCGGAGGTACCATGGCAGACATTTCTTCCGAGTCCCGCGGCGGTGGCGTTGTCGGGAAGGTTGTCGTCCTCGTCCTCGTTGCGCTGCTGGTTCTTGCGGTTCCGCTGACCCTCCATTTCGGCCAGAAACGGCACAACGAGTTGGGCTTCGACGTGGAGCGGGCATTCCCCGAGAGCCGCACCATCGTACCCGGAGAGGCGTACGCAAACACGGCGATAGCGCTCATCGAGCACGAGTTGAACGGTATTACCGGTTGGCGCCCGAACGATTTCGTTCTGTGGGGTCCGCGGCTGTGGGCCGACAACAACTCGAATCGCCAGCTCGGCATCGTACAGGCGCTGCGGGAGAGCACGCGCGTGTTCAAAGACCATCTAACCAAGGTCTCGAGCGACGAGTTCGACCGGAACCTGGTTGCCGCCGACACCGCGATACGAAACGACGCCGAGAAATTCTGGTTTCCCTCGGCGGAGAGCAAGCTGCGCGAAGGGGCGCGCCACTTGCGCGCTTACGTCGACGGGCTCAAGACGGTGCCGCCGGCGTCGCGGCCGATCAACTTGCGCAACGTCGAGCTGATTCGTCTGTATCAGGCGTGGACCGACCTGCTCGGGGCGGCGCACGCGACCCTGTTCCGGCCGGCAACCGGCTTGTTCACCAGCGACGACGATTTCTACCGCGCGCAGGGTTTCGCCCACGTGCTGCACCATCTCGGACTCGCCATCGGGCGCGAGTACAGGAAGGAGCTGACGTCGCGGCCGGTCGTCGCCACGCTGGCCGCCGAGGCGAACGCGGCGCTCGGCAAGGCCGCGGTCATGAAGCCGATCGTCGTTCTGGACGGCAGTCCGACCAGCGTCTTCGCCAATCATCGCCGCAACCTCGACGCCTACATCAACGAGGCGCGGCAGAAGATGTATTCGATTCGGGAGGAATTGGAGAAGTAAGGATTACCCGGCGGGTGGATCGTTGCGAAGTTGACGTAATGCCCCGATATTGGACCTTCGATCCCTGCTCTGGCGGGCCGGATCGGGGTCGGTTTCACCGCCGCTTTGTCTCCGAGCAGCGGCCTATTGCGGGTCGGCAGTCGGTGTCAACGCCCGGAGCCATAGTTTCGGGCAAGGCTCGGCCGTGCTGAGCCGGGGTGGCGCTGCTCGTGGATCGGCTGGAGCAACCACGCCCGCCAAGCCTACCTCGATCGGCTGGTGTGTAATGCGCGCTTCGCCATCGTGAGCACGCTGCGCGTGAAGAATTTTGCCTCGCGGGTGCTCGCGCGCGTGCTCCGCCGCTTACCTGCTTTGCGTCACGATGGGACGCAGCGGGTTCTTCAACCTGTCCCTCGCCAAAACTTCATCCCCGCGGCTTTCGGTAGCTTCTCGCCAATCGTAGCAGTGGTGCAGGCCGCCGAGTCGCGGGAGCGAAGCAACCATCGCCCTTGGCGGCGGGCGACTCGGGCCGTGTCGCCGACCCCGTCAGCCGCTTCGCCATCCTCCGCCTGCGCGACATCCCGGTCGCCTTCTCCCGCAAACGGGTGATAACATTTCCTCTCACGTACCTACGATTGGCGGTGGAGGGCGTAGTCCCCTCATCGTATCGATTGCACTCCACGGATCAGGATGTAAACAATCAGTCTGCTCAGAATTCCCAATCAAAGACGGTATCACCCCAGGAAGGCGATCCGTTGCCGCCGTTATTGCCACCGGAACCGCCGCCTGCTGACCCGCCGGGTGGCGGTGTGCTCTGTGGTGGTGGTGTGCTTCCTGGTGGTGGAGGGCCGGAACTCCCGCCGCCCGGACCACCGCTTGCTGGACAACGCCTTTTTGTTCCGCCACCTTGTCCACCATGGCCCCCACCGCCGGTTGGTGCAAAGCCGCTCGGGTCAATGAAGTTTATCGGGTCGGCGAACGCATAGCTGTACAGATTCGTGTCTTGCCCAGCGAAGAGAATCGGGTCCTTTGTCGTCCAACGCCCGGTTGCAGCATCGTAATCGCGTGCGCCGAAGCGCGTGAGTTTGGTATTGCGGTCATAGATGCCGCCCGCAAACCCGAACGGCTGGAAACCCGGATTGCTATCCGCCGTCACCACGCCGAACTCGTCGTAGTCGAGCCGCTGCGCAATCGCGCCCGTCGTCGCGTCCACCACCAGCCGCACGCTGCCCCGATGATCGGTAATGAAACGATACAGCACGCCATTTTTCATCATGTAATCGGGCACATTGAAACGGCTGCCATAGACGAAGCGGCTGACGATGTTGTTGCTCCCGTCCAGTTCGGCGACGGGCTCGATTTCGTCTTGATACAAGAAGCCTTGCATCAGTGTGTTGTTGACGCGCTTGCCGATGCGCCGGTTTTGCCCGTCCATCACGTATTCCAGCTGCGTCGCGTTGGGTAGCGTCACGTTGCGGAGACTGCCCAGCACATCGTAGCGGTACTGCGTGGTAGCCGCGCTCAGTGTTTTGCTCTGCAATTCGCCGTTGGCGCTGTAGGTGTACGTGATCGGGCCGTACTGCGTCAGGCGGTCTTGTGCGTCGTACACCGCGCTCGTGATGTTGCCGCCGGCGTTGATGCTCGTACGGTTGTCGTTGCTGTCATAGCCGCAGGCGACCAGCGGTTGAGTCGCGCCGTTGAGCGCGATCGTGCTCAAACGCCCGGCCGTGTCGTAGCCGTAAGCATACGTCGTGCTCACGCCGCCGATGGTTTCGACCTTCTGTGTCATGCGGCCCAGTTTGTCGTAGATGAAGTGCGCATCGTAAAGCGGCGTGGCGTTGAAATGTGCGGTGTAGCCAGCAAGTTCCGCGAAGTCGGTGTAGCTGCGCGTATCGGTGATGTTGCCGAGGACCGTGCCGACGATGAAGCCGCTTTGCGCATCACGCGTCAGCGTCAGCGCCCCCGCCTCGGTGAGCAGGCCGTCGTCGTCGTAAGCGAAGTTGACGGTGTTCGCGTTGTTGACGCTCTGCGACGCGACGCGGAAGTTGTTCTCGAACGTACGGCCGACAGTCCCCGCTACCGTGCCGGCCCAGGTTTGGCGCGTGCGCAGGAAGCCGTCGTACTCGTACGACAGCGTGTCACCGCCGGGTGCGGTGATGCTGGTCAGTTGTCCGGTCGTGGCGCTGTAATCATAGCCGTAAGTGCCGTCGGGCACGGTTAGGGTCTGCAAGCGCCCAGCCGCATCGTACGCAAGAGTGAGTTGCAGCGCATCGGGACGCGCGATGCTGGTCAACTCGCGGTCGAGGTTGTAGCTGAGCGTCGTCGTGCTGCCGCCTCCGACCGTGGGTGCGGTGTAGGAGGCCAGCAGATCATCCGCCGTGTAGGTAAAGACGTGCGCTGGCCGGCCCGGGGGTGTAAGCGAAATCCGGTTCCCTTTGGCGTCATAGCCGAAGCCGATCACGCGCGTATCGGGCAACACCCGTTGCGTGACCCGCCCCGCCAGGTCGTAACGAAACACGGTCACCCGGTCGAGCGCGTCGGTGACGGACTCCAGAAGGCCGGCGGGGTTGTATGCGAACGTGCTCGTGCGCGCATCTCCGCCGATGCCGAAAGCGCGGGTCGCCAACCGTCCGCGCGCGTCATACGTCGCGGCCAGCGGGTTGAGACTTGCGAACTGGAAACGGGTCGAGCGGCCTTGCGCGTCAATCACCCTCGTCGATTGCCGGTTGAGCGGCGACGTATTCACGAAAGTTCGATTCGCGCTCGTGAAGGCCGAGGTGAAGGCGAGCCCGTTGATCGTCGTCGTGTCGATTTGCGTCGTGAGGCTGAACGGATCGCTCGGCGTCGAGAGCGTAACGGCGCGGGCGAAACTGCGAGCAGACACGAGCGCGCCGGGCGTCGTGATCGTGGTACTGGTGGTCAGCGGCGCTTGCAGTTTCCAGCGCGGGTCGCCGCCGATTTCCGTCTTGGTGACCGTGCCGTCAGGGTCGGTGAAGGCGCGCAGGCCGCTGGCGCCTTCAAGCACGCTGCGTTGCGTGCCATCGGGCAGCGTGTTGATGCGGTTGCGGTCGAGAGTGCCGAGGGTTTGCGTGCGGAACTCCGCGCGTCGGTTCAGCGCCGTGTTGTGCGTGACGGTGAAATCCAAATCATCCCCCGTGCGCGCGAGGGTCTGGAAGCCCATTGCCGGATCGTCGTCACGCGTCAAGCGACCATCGGCGTCATACGTGAACACGTTTTGCTGATCCCGCGGATCGGTTGCGCTGACCATCTGGCCGCCTGCGCTGTAGGCGAATTGATACCGTTCGTTGTTCGGATTGGTGATTGCCGCCAGATAGCCGTTGTCGTCGAGCGTGAGGGTGGTCAGTTGATTGTAGGGACTGAGAATCCCGGTCGGTTGTCCGCTGCCGTCGCGCTGAATTGCGGTGACGTTGTTGTCGCCGTCCGTGACGCCGGTCAGCCGTCCGGCGCTATCGTAAGCAAAGGCGTAAAGCGTTGCGTTCGTCAGAGTGTGGACGGTGCTGAGGTGTCTGCCGCTCGCGTCGAATTGGAAAAGGTGTGTTCCGTCTTCCGAGGGGATGGCAAGCTGGCTATTTGTGAAACCAGGCAGCGGCGACGAGATGCGACGCACACGGCTTTCGTCGAAATCGAACGTGAACCCGCCCACCGTGTAGATGCTGCCATCGGGTGCGAGGCCAATGGCCGCCAGCCGCATCTGCGCCGCCAGGGCCGGTCCTCCGTCTCCCTGTGAGCCAATTTGGCCAGTGCCGGCGACGCCCGTCACAATGCCGTCCGTCCCGATGCGCTGGACACGCCCTCCATTCGGGTAAACGTATGTCACGACATACAGCGAGCCGTCCTGTCCGAGAGCCATGGATCCCGATTCGATCTGATTGGCCGCGCGAAATATGAAATTCGTCCCCAGGGCGGGAAGCCCATCCGGCGAACTGCCGTAGACGCCAGTGCCGGCGTAGGTCGAAATGATGCCGTCGGTCGCAATTCGGCGGATGCGGTTGTTATCCTGGTCGATAAAATACACACTGCCGTCGGGGGCGGCGACAATATCGCCGGGATAATTGATTTGGGCTTGCGTGGCGGGACCTCCGTCACCGCTAAAGCCGTTTGTGCCGTTGCCCGCGATGGTGGTGATGATGCCGTTCGGGTCAATCCGGCGGATGCGCTGGTTGAGCATGTCGCTGAGATAAACGCTGCCGTCCGCCGCCGGATAGAAGCGCGTGGCATTGCTGAGATGCGCGTCGCGCGCGGGGCCGCCGTCGCCGCTGAAACCATCTACGGCAAGACCCGCCACACGGTGAAGGATGCCAGTTGGCATAATGCGCCAGAGATTGCGCCCGCCGCCGACGTAAAGGCTCCCGTCGGCGGCAGTGGCAACGCGAACTACGCCGCCGAACGACGCGCTTGTTGCCGGACCGCCATCGCCGCACGGAAAGTTGGACGGCGCGCAGCCGCCGCCGTTGCCCGCGATGGTGTTGACGATGCCGTCGGGCGTGACTCTACGAATGCGAGCGTTGCCTGAATCGGCAACATAGACGCTGCCGTCCGGTCCAACGGCGACACCGTAGGGAAAGTTGAACCGCGCATCCCGCACCGGTCCGCCGTCGCCAAAGAAGCCGCTCAAACCGCCGCCGAACGTTTCGATGACGTTGCTAACGGTCTGCACATTGCGGCGTTTGCCGTTGCCTTCGTAGAGTGTGTGCCCGACCGGATCGTACGCGTGATGCTCGCTCAGCGTCCAACCACCGAGCACTTGCGGCGGCGCGGAGTAGGCTCCGAGCAGCAGGCGTTGGCGGCGATGAATCGTTATCTCCTGCCGCGTATTCACCGTGATGGGCACGCCGTTGCCGTTGTACCCGAAGGCGGCGACGTTCTGGTACACGCCGTCGTAGACGTTGCCGATGTCGATCGTCAGCTCCTGCCGGCCTTGCACGTCGCGCCCGTAGGCGTCCTTGCCGTCCCAGGTGAAACTGGTAATTTGATCGGCCTGCGCCGGAAACACCGAACTCTGAATTTGTCCGGCAATGCTCACGGTCAATTCGATGCGTTTGAGCGGGCCGGCCAGCGTCGCGCCGCTCAGGGGAATGCGCGCCGTGTAGTCGCTGCTCCGCCCGCGCGAGCGGGTGCTGTCGTAGCGCAGGAAGAAGGGTGTGCCGGTCAGGTCAATCTCTTCGCTGAGCCGCTGGTCTTGCATACCGAGGATACAACCGGAGCATTCATCCGAGCCGTTCGGCCCCCCGCCACCGCCGCTCCCACCGGATGAAGCCGGCCCGCCCCCAGGCGGAGCGGCGCCAGCCGGCGGTCCGTAACCGTAGTTGGAGTCCCAGGGAGAGAAGTGACTCACCGGCACGCGCCACAGCGATTGACCCACGCTGAACGACGCGGCGAGTTGTTGCCGCTCCGGCGTGTCGACGCCAAGAGCGGCCAACTCGGCTTCGCTCGCGGGCGTGCCGTTACCGGCGATGTCGATGTTGGCTTGCCCGCCTGTGACCGACAGGACCTTCACGATGCGCCCGTTGATTGAAGGCAGCCAGATGCCCTGCTGCTTGTCGTAATAACCGGACGGCACACTGGTTCCCACCGGGAAGTCAAGGAAGTTTTCGTTGTACTGCACCACCGGCTGATTGAAGCTGACGGCCAGTGCACCCGCCGCGACCGCTTCGTCCAGGCTGTATTCCACTGCATAGGTGTAGGCGCTGGTGGCGGGCAAATCCCCCGGCATCGCATTTGGGCCGTTCACGCCGACGGTGTACTCGGTGAGCCGCACGTGCAAACTCGTCAGCGGCTGCGTCGAGCCGTCCGGCAGCTGCATCGTCGCGCTTGTGCCTTGCTTGAAGAGCAGGACGGCTCTCCGGCTGCCGTCGCTGTCGCCGGATACCGACCCGAACGCGACTTGAAGGGGGACGTTGGCGTTGAGATCGATCAGCGTCACCCGGGGGTCGTAGCCGAGCATCACGACGGTCGGAACCGTGACGTAATCCTGCCAGGGCAAGGTCATCTTCCGCTGCAGCGGAAGATGACCACCCTTCTCGTACTTAACCGTCAACACACCGCCGCCGTTCACCGCCATGTCGAACATGCCGTCGGCTCGCGAGAACGTCTGCCCGAACTCGGGACGGTTGAGGATTGTGATCGCTACGCCAGCGAGTGGATCGTTGTTGCCATCGAGCACCTTGCCGCGCAACACCACCGCCCGCGCCGGATCGATGGTGCTCGGCGCGACGCCCGTCTGAATCGGGTCCGCGCCCGAGTAGAGAAACGCGGTGGCATCACCGACGGCGGTGCTGGCAATCGCTCCGAGCGTTGGGGCAACGTCGCGCGGGTCGGGCGGCAGCGCCCGGGTGGGCGTGGCGGTCGGGTCCACGGCGCCCGTCGGCGAGGCCGATGCGTCGGGCGTCGGCGTCACAGTGCGTCCGGTAGCGGTGAACGGCGGGCTCGGGGCCAGAGTCAACTCGATCACCTTCAGAACGTCGGCCACCGACACGCTGCCGTCGTCGTTGGCGTCCTTTGTCTCGCAGGTCTCGCACGGGTCGCAGAACAGCGCCGTTATGGCGAGATCGATATCAGCCGCCTCGATCCTTCCGTTGCAGTCGAGATCACCCGCACGGGTAAAGAACGGGCCGGAGACGCAGGCAGAAACAGGGCAAACCGCGGCTTTTGCCGGGGCGGCGAGCGCTCCCGAGTCGGGTAACCAACGGGCGCCTGCGACACAGAATCCGCTTGCGACGGCAACGCCGAGGATCGACACCCCCGGCCGCCCTAGAAGAAAGCGCCGGATTCGGGTGCGTAGGTGATCGAGCCACGTCATGCAAATTACTTGCGCCATGCGGTCTCGTGGAGAGTGGCACGTTGGCAGGAGTATGGGAAACGCCATTATTCTTCGAGTTGGGATCTTCCGCGACGTAGCTTCGGATTGAGAGCGCATGACACTTGACAAGTAGATGCCTTCGAAGAACTGCCACCGCGCGTCGAGCCAGTGCTGCGGTCGGGAGTGCTGGGCGCACGCGGGCGGCCCCGCGCCCACCGGTACCGGGCGGGGGCCGGGACTCAGTGGGTGTCGGCCGAGCGCATAGTCCGTGTTAGCTGGAGTATTTAACGTAACATCCCATATCAGAGCGGTGGCGTTGTCGTTGTGCTGTTTGACGCGTAACGCGAGCGTCTTGAGCGCGCGCTCCAACAGGAAACACGCGTGCGCGTCGAGCATGCCACCGTGGTTGACGGCATATTCGGTGACGCGCGCGATGACGGCTCGCGAGGCGACGACGAAGCCGGCATTCAGGTCGCTATGCCCGTTGAGGTACTTCGTCGCGCTGTGGATGACGACGTCGATGCCGCTGGCCAGCGGGTTCTGGTTTATCGGGGTGGCGAAAGTGTTGTCGGCGACCGTGAGCACCCCGTGGGCACGCCCGAGCTGCGCGATGGCGTCCAGGTTCACGACGCGCAGCAGGGGGTTGGACGGGGACTCGACGTAAATCACCCGGGTTTCGGGCCGTATTTCCGCCGCGAATTCGTCGACCGTACGCGCAAAGGATATGGCGACGCCGATCCGTTTCAGCTCCTGGGTAAGAAGGAATGTGCCGCCGAAAAGTTCGGTCTGGAAGATCACGTGATCGCCGGGTACGGCATCCGGCCCTTCGTCTGACGCTGGCCGCCGACTGTCGCCGGGGTGACGGATTCCGTGGGGTCATCATAGGGTTGTAGGCGAAGCCCGCGCTCTGGATCTGCTTTGCAATTTGGAGTCGTACGCCCTAGGGCTCTTGTTCTCCAGGGCTTGTAGTACGTGAGTCAAGTTCTCACGCCGCCAATTTCGCCTCCCGAATCAAGTCATCGATGGTGCCCTGCATGCGATCGAAGTCACGCCGCAGCCGGTGATTGCCGGGTGGCGCTGGCCCCAGCACGATCGACAGTCCCGGGCGGAGCAGCCGTGACATCGTGCGGGTGAAGAACAGCGCGGTGCGTAAGCCGCTGTCGGTGAGGGAGTAGCGATTGGTTTTGGGCGCTCGCGCGATGATCCCGCGCAGACGCAGGCGGCGCAACTGATAGCTCATGCTCCCCGGGGTGATGTCGCTCGGAGCTTTGCCGAGCAGGGGCGCCCAGTGCTGGCGCAAATCGCCATTGCGAAACCCCGTGGGCATGAGGTGCAGGTGCACCAACGCGCAGAGGAGGGCCTGCAGTCGCGGATCATCAAAGTGCAGAGCGGAGACGCGCTGGCCGTTGATCTCCTTGGGCTGCGTCAGATCGGTCCACGCGGCTTCGCCCAGATGGCAGTCGTGACTGACGTGTTCGACGCTGAGCAGGCGTCGGTTGGCTTGGAAGCCGACCTGCCGCAGGGCGGCGAGGTTCTGCAGTCGCTTGCCGATGCCGAAGTCGCGCGGGTTGTTGGTCGTGCCCAACGCAGATCGAACATTGAATCTTCGATCTGCTCGGGCCATCATGCGGCTATGGATTATCACCAGCGCGCGCTATCGCAAACTCTAGCTCGCGCCACGCGAACGTTCCCGGCGGTGCTGGTGACCGGATCGCGGCAGGCGGGCAAGACAAGCCTGCTGCTGCACGACTTTGGCGAGACGCACCGTTTCGTATCGTTCGAGCGCCCTGATGTTCGCGCGCGAGCCCTAGCCGATCCCGTCAGTTTCCTTGCCGAGCATTCCCCGCCGGCAATCCTCGATGAGATTCAATATGTTCCCGAGCTGCTGCACTACATCAAGGAACTCATCGACGGCGACCGCCGCCCCGGACGGTGGCTGTTGAGCGGGTCGCAAAGCCTACCCTTGATGCGCGGGGTCAGTCAGACGCTTGCCGGTCGCGTGGCTGTCGTGCGCCTCGATCCGCTGTCAGTCGCCGAGGCACGGCGCGCGCCTCTGCCGGCGAGCGTCGACGAGGTCTTGGCTCAGGTGTTCAACGACCCGCCGGCGGCGGTTGCCGCGGTGGACGTCGGCGATTGGTTGCTGCGTGGCGGCTATCCCGAGATCGCCACCCGCCCTGAAGTCGATCGCCGCCTGTGGTTTGCCAGCTACATTCAGACGTATCTCGAGCGCGACGTACGCGACCTTGTTCAGGTCGACGACCTGCGAACCTTCTCGCGCTTTCTCAGCCTGGCGGCGGCGCGCACGGCGGGAATCCTCAATCTCGCGGACTTCGCCCGCGACGTCGGCGTGGCGCCGCCAACAATCCGTCGCTGGGTATCGGCGCTCGAAGCGAGTGGGATCGTCCATCTGCTGCCGCCGTATCATCGCAATCTCGGCAAGCGGATCATCAAGAGCCCGAAGCTTTACTTCGTCGACGCGGCGCTGGCTGCGTTCCTAATGGGCTGGCACGAGCGCGATGCGCTGGTGCGCGGTCCTGCGTTTGGAGCCTTGGTGGAGACGGCTGTCGTGGGCGAGTGGCTCGACCTGTTCCGCAGCCAGGGAGAGCCGCCACCGCTGTACTTCTACCGATCGCCGGGATTAAAAATCGACCTGCTGATCGAGCGTAACGCCAAGCTGTATGCGATCGAGGTCAAGGCAACGGCAACGCCGACACCCGCACATGCAGGGTCGCTGGCGCGTTGGCTGGATCTCGTTGGCGAGCCGATGCATGCCGCAGTCGCATGCCGGGTCGACCGCATCATTACCCTTCGCCCGGGGATCCGCGCCGTTCCGTGGCACTTGGCACGAGCGTGACCATCAGCCTCTTGCGACGCGGAGCCCGTGAACTACTCTCCTGAACCCGGAAAACACAGTTGAACCGCGGATGAACGCGGATAGACGCCGATAGGGCGGGAATCCAAAAAGATTGGAGGATGACTGTTGCGGAGTTCGACGGACAACTTCATGCGACTGGCCGCCGTTGTTTGTCCTTTGAATCCGCGCGCATAGTCCGTATTAGCTGGAGTATTTAACGTAACATCCCATATCAGACCTTCGAGCACGCTCCTTCCGGAACTGATCCGGGCCGGTTTCACCGTCGCCTTGCCGCCGAGCAGCGGCTTATTGCGGGTCGGCAGCCGGTGTCAACGCCCGGAGCCATGGTTTCGGGCAAGGCTCGGCCGTGCTGAGCCGGGGTGGCGCTGCTCAGGGGCGGTATTCGTCAGCCGTCCCGAATCCAGGCAGCCATGGAGGGGGGCGCGCTGCCTGCCGGCCGAAGCCTCGGCGA
>JAKLJW010000066.1 GCA_023150935.1 Candidatus Binatia bacterium
TGCAGGACGGCCACCCACGCGGTTTTCGCTGCCCCTTGCCCCAGGCTGCCGAGCATCCGTTAGCGCCGGATCGTGGCGATCGCCCGCAACTCCTTCTCGCCAGGCAGCGGCCGGTCTGCTAGCGTCGGAGCCATCCTATGAATCGCCGCCGCGATCAGGCCCTTCGAGCCGCTCGTGCTGTCGCACTGGCGCTGTTTCTGGGCACGCCCTCGGCGCCGTCTGCCGCCCACGCCCTGGTGGTAATAAAGCGGGATTTCCCCGAACTCGTGGCGCACGCCGAACAGGTCGTCATCGGCACGGCAGTGGACGTGCGCGAGAGTACCGACGAACGCGGGGTACCCTACACTTTCGTGACCTTCGACGATCTGTCGGTCTTGAAGGGCGACGTGGGCCCAACCCTCACGCTGCGCTTTTACGGCGGCCGCGCCGGCCGCTTCGCCACTCAGGTTCCCGACCTGCCCGAGTTCACCCCCGGCGATCGCGCCGTGTTGTTCGTCCGCGGCAACGGTCACGACATCTGCCCGCTGGTCGGCGTCTGGCAGGGCCGCTTCCAGGTTCGCTACGACGCCGGCATCGACGCCGAGATCGTCGCCGACAGCAACGGACATTCCGTGGTCGAGATCAGCCAGGGACGGGTTCGCATCGCCTCCGGGGGCGATCGAGCGGCATCTCTTCCCATGACCCTCGACCAGTTCCGTCAGGCCGTGGCGAACGAGCTGGCGGCACCCAGCAGCCCGGCAGGGACGGAGTGAGCGCCATGCGACCCTGGCCCGCCGTCGGCGTCGCGTTGGCGCTCCTCCTGTGGTCCGGCCAGCCGGCGTTCGGTTTCGCCTGTCTCAAGACGAGTAGCGGCGCATGCCAGCACTGGGAGCAGCAAACGACCACGCTCCGGTCGTTGCTCGGTTCGGCCGGCGGAGTGCTGATCAACGGCACCACGACGTGGGACCAGAACGCTTTCAACGCGGCCAACGACTGGAACTCCATCGGCTCCAACTTCCGTTACTCCTTCGAGTTCGGCGGCTCTCAACCGCCGCTCTGTCTGTGCCCCAACCCGGGCTCCAGCGGCGTGACGCCGGTCTTGTTCGCCAGCGAACCGTGCAGCGGCGGCGGCTTCGGGGATATCGTCGCGGAGACGGTTAACTGCTTCTTGATCGAGTCCGGAGCGCTGAGCAGCTCGGCGGTGTTCGTGAACTCGAGCATATCGTGGAACGCTTACGACGGCGCCTTGCGGCTGCCGGTGTACGACCTCCGAAGGGTGGTACTGCACGAGTTCGGGCATGTGCTCGGATTGGCTCACCCCGATGCCGCGGGCCAGGAAGTGGTGGCGCTGATGAACAGCCGGGTGAGCAATCTCGACCGTTTGCAGACCGACGACATCAACGGCGCCTTCAGCCTCTACCCGACCGGCCCCTCGTCCAACGGCAGCAATACGGGTTGTCAGCTCGGGCCCGCACCGGCGTTGCCGTGGATGTGGGCATCGGTTGCCGCCGCCGCCGGGCTGCTGTGCCGCCGACTGCGGTAGAAACAGGCCGCGGGCCTGATGTTGCCGGTCGAGGACGGCGGCAACCACGTGCGTGGCACCCATCGGGGAAGACCTGACGCGATGCGGAACCCAATGAAGTCGATGGCCGCAAACCAGTCCGGGTGGCGTATTCGGGCCGCGCTCGCAACCGCGCTCCTGTTGCTGGCGCTGCCGGCGCGCGCGGTCGACTTCGACTGGGATGCCGTCGAACGAGAGGCGACCGACCTGCTCGGCGCCTACCTGAAGATCGACACCAGCAATCCGCCGGGCAACGAGACCGCCGCAGCGCGCTTTCTCGCCGATCGGTTCCGGGCCGCCGGCATCGAAGCCGAAGTTTTCGAGGCCGCACCGGGTCGCGGGTCGGTGCTCGCCCGTCTGCCCGGCACCGGTCTGGGGCGGCCGATCGTGCTCCTCAATCACCTCGACGTCGTCCCGGCCAAAGCCGGCGAATGGCAGGTTCCGCCGTTCGCGGGTACGGTCCGCGACGGCTACGTGTACGGTCGCGGCGCGCTCGACTGCAAAGGCTTCGCCACGGTCGAGGCCATGACGATGCTGCTCCTCAAGCGGCACGGCGTCCGCCTCGGACGCGACGTGATCTTTCTGGGCACGGCCGACGAGGAAACCGGGGGACAGCTTGGGGCGGGATGGTTCGTCGCCACGCATGCCTCCGCGTTGCGCGACGCCGAATTCGTTCTCAACGAAGGCGCGCATATCGCCTTGCGACCCAACGGAGGGCGGGTGTACGAGGTCGCGGTGTCCGAGAAGACCCCGTGCTGGTTGCGCCTGACCGCGAAGGGGCCCGCCGGGCACGCCTCGGCACCGCCCGCGCAGACGGCAGTGACGCGCCTGCTGCGGGCGCTGAGCCGCGTCGGCAGTTATGCAGCCCCGCTGGACGTCGACCCGGCCGTGCAGGCGTATTACGCGGCTATCGCACCGTATGCGGACCCGCCCCGTGCGCCCCTGTATCGGGATGTACGCGCCGCCCTCGCCGATCCGCAGCAGCGCGACGCCTTTCTGGCCGACCCGTACGACGCGGCACTGGTGCGCAACACCATCACGCCCACGGTGCTGGCCGGAAGTACGAAGACGAACGTCATCCCGCAGACGGCCAGTGCGGACCTCGATTGCCGCCTGCTGCCCAGCCAGGACCCGCAGAAGTTCGTCGCCACGCTGACCGAGGTCGTCGCCGACCCCGAGATTGCCATCGACGTGCTGCTCAATTTTCCGCCGTCGTCGTCGCCGCCGGCCGGAGCCCTCTACGACGCGATCGCGGTGCTCGCCGAGGACAACCGAGCACCGATCGCGCCGCGCGTGCTGCGCGGATTCACCGACAGCCACTATTTCCGCGCGCAGGGAATCGCCAGCTACGGGTTCATGCCGTTCGAACTGTCCCGCGACGACGAGCAACGGATGCACGGCGTCGACGAACGGCTCTCGGTTGCCAACCTGCGCCAGGGTATTCGACGCCTGCTGGCCGTGCTACAGACGATTCATGACTGAACCGCTCGACGCGGAGCCTCATCGACGGCCGCGCACCCACGGCTTTGCGCGCACGTTCACCCTCCGCGGTCCGCTGGCGCCGCTTCTCGGCCTGCTCGTGCTGGCGCCGGCCCTCCTCGCCGTGCTGTCGCTGGCCGCCCTGCTGGTCGGGGGTGGAGCGCTGGCGGCACTGCTGCTCCCGCCCCTGTTGCGGCACCGCAACCGGCAGCGGCAGGCGATGCCGCGCGGCGAGGCTGACTGCATCGAACTCGATCGGGAACAGTACCGCCGGGTGGACTCGCCCGGCACACCCACGCCGCGCCCGTGACGGCGCCACGGACGGAGGCCGCCATGTCGGTTAAGCCGAGCGACGAGTACATGCACCACAACACCGGAGAAGCCAACTTCAACGAGAGCATGTACTTCAACTTCTACGACCGGGCCGAACGTTTCGGCGGGTTCGTACGCGTGGGCAACCGTGCCAACGAAGGTTACGCCGAGGTCACCATCGCGCTCTACCAACCCGACGGGACCGCCCTGTTCAACTACCAGCGCCCGCCGATCGCCGACAACTCCGCCTTTGCCGCTGGCGGCACGCGCTTTGACGTCATCGAACCCTTCAAACACCTGCGCGTGCAGTACGACGCCACGGCCGTCTACCTCGAACGGCCGCGCGACCTCGAGCATCCGAAGCGTGCCTTCACGAGCAACCCGCATCTGCCCGTGCAACTCTGCCTCGACTACACCGGACTGAGCCCGATGTACGGCGGCGAGACCGAGCACGAAATTCCGGGTATGGAGTTCGCCAAGGGCCACTACGAGCAACACGTCAAGGCCAGTGGCCACGTCATCATCGACGGCCGCCGGGTAGCGGTGCAGGGCCTCGGCTTGCGCGACCATTCGTGGGGGCCGCGATCGTGGCAGTCGCCCCAGTACTATCGCTGGCTGACGTGCGAGTTCGATGAGGGCTTTGGCTTCATGGGTTCGCTGATCGCGTTGCAGAACGGCGTCGAGCTGCGATCGGGTTTCGTCTTCAAGGACGGCGAGAACCACCTCGTCGACACCTGTACGATCGACACCGCATGGACCGGCGACGGCCACTACCACGACGGCATAACGGCCCGCCTGCACACGGCAACAGCCGGCGTCTTCGAAATCCAGGGCAAGGTGCTCACGATGCTGCCGCTACGTAACCGGCGCGACGGCAAGGTAACGCGCATCAGCGAAGGCATGACCGAGTGGCGCTGCGGGACCCACGTCGGCTACGGGCTGTCGGAATACCTCGATCAGGTGGAGTGAACCCTGTGAAGTGACGGCCGCGCGGCGGCGCTGTGCGGCCAGGGCCGTTCGCATCCGAACTCGGCATTCGCGCCCGGCCTATTCCTCATCGTCGCTGCGATTCGAGTGCTCCGATGCGCGCCGCCAGGGCCGCGTTGGCGGCGCGCAACTCGTCGAGTCGATCGGCTTGTTCCCGAACCAGGGCGTGCAGGCCCTGAATCGCCGCGAGTGCCACGCCGTCGGCGTCCAGCGTGTCGATGCTGGTGTCGTTGCGGCCGACTCCGAACGCGGCGTGGAACTCCTGCGCCATCGGGCCGATGTGCGGCACCGGCGGGTCCTCGGCCTTGTAGCTCCAGCGTTCGACGCGTAGCGACGCGACACGGTCGAGTACGGCACGACTATCGACGGGCGCGAAACCGGTCTTGGCGGCTCGGTCACTCGGCGAGGAGCACTGCCACCCGGCCGTGCTGGTGAGCCGACAGTGTTGGCCCGCGGTCCCGAGATAGAAGTAATAGCCCCCCGACGCGAGGGCATTGAAGGAGTTGGCTCCCTGGGACAGGGCGAACCCGCTCCCGTCGCTCCACACGAAGGCGCCGTCGTGGGTCGCCCACGCCAGGCGGCCGGCGGCCATGCTGCCGGCGCCGTTGGCGAGGTTCCCGGCGCCGCCGGCGATGGTCGCGTGCGGCCCGCCGGCAAGATTGAGCGTGCCGCCGGCGACGGTCGCGTACTCGCCCCCGGCGGTATTGCCGCCCCCGCCGCCCACCGTCGCCCCGCGCGCCGAGGCGGCGTTGCTGCCGCCGCCGCCGACGGTCGCCGCGTTGGCGTTTGCGTCGTCGGAATCGCTGCTGCCGGCGCGGTTGTTGCCCCCGCCGGCAACCGTGCCGTAGCGGTCGAACACCCGGTTTCCCGTGGCCGGGTCGGCAACCGTCTCCGGACCACCGCCGCCGACGGTGCCGTAGGGGGCCATGGCGAAGTTGAAGCTGCCGCCGGCGACCGTGGCGTACTCATCGGCGGTGTTCTGATAACCGCCGCTCACCACCCCGTAATTGCGATTCACGGCGTTGCCGGTGCCGCCGCCGATCGTGGATCCGGTGGCGATCGCCAGATTGTTCGTCCCGCCACCTACCGTAACGTAGCGGGCGTCGGTCGGGTCGCCGTTATCCGTTCCCGCCAGGTTGCCGGCACCCCCACCCACCACACCGAAGTCGTCGCCAACCGTATTAGGTCGCGCCGGATCCATGCCCGCGGCCGGCGCGCCGCCGCCGGCGATCACCGCCCCAACCGTTCCGGCGGCTGCCGTGTTGCCAGACCATCCGCCGACCAGGCCCGGGATCACACCCGGTTGCAGGCGTAGCGCCCGCGCGTTGTCGACCCGCATCTCGACCGCATGGTTGCCCGCAGTGCCCAGCACCGCGTCGCCGCTCAAGCCGGTGTTGCCCCCGAGCCGCCAGTAGTCCTGATCGTGGCGATGATCGCCGGCAGCGACCGTGCCAGTCGAAGTGCCAAAGGCGACCTCTATCGTGCCGCTCGTCGAGATCGTCCCACCCGCGAGTCCCGCGCCGGCGGTCACCGCCGTCACCGTACCGGGCGTGAAGCCGAGGTGATACGGCTGCACCGAACTGGCGCCGATCTTGTCGCCCGTTACCGCGCCGGCGGCGAGCTCGCTCGAAGTTACCGCTCCGACGGCAATGCTGGCGCTGGTCACGCTGTCGTTGGCGAGCTTGTCGCCGGTAATGCCGAGGCCGGGGATCTGGTTGCTGTCGATGCAGCCCGAACAGTTCAGGTCGCCGGCCGCCGCGGCGTGAATCGCATACGGCGCCGCCATCACCAGTTGGCGCGGCGACAGGGTCGTGTAAGCGCCGCTACCGGTCGGACAACGCACGTCGATTTCGAGGTAACGGTCGTCCCCGGCAAACCACTGGGTACCGAAGGTCAGGGCCATCGTGAACACGCCGCCCACTACCGACTGGTTACTGGCGTTCATCAAACCGAGCGGACTTCCCCCGCTGCCCTGACCGTACAGCCGGAACTGGAAGTCGCAGGCGGCGTTCACCGGGGCTCCGTCGAAGCGCAGGAAACCCTGATAGGTGAACGAGGGCTGGAAGGCGCGTGCCTCAGCGGCCCAACCGGCAGCGGCTGCGAGGCAGACGACAGCGAATAGACGGGCGTATGACATGGAAGTCGTCCTCCCTGACATCATTCGTGCGGCGCCGCCGGCGCGGCAACCGGACAGCCGTCGAGAGCGTGAATCACCGCCACCAGCAGATCATCGACGGTGACCTCCCCGTCGCCGTTTGCGTCGCCGGCCGGACACTGCCCGAGGGGCGTCAACCCGAGGGCAATGCTCGTCATCGTCACGAGGTCGTCCACGGTCACTTCGCCATCTTCGGCGCAGTCGCCCGCACAGAACTCCACGATGCGGGTCGGCGTGGGCGACGGGGTGAGGGTCCCGCTCGGCGGCGGCGCCGTCGGGCTCACCGAGGGCGCACCGGTCGGTGTGGGCGTTCGTACGGTAGCGCTCGCCGACGCGGTGACGGTCGGACTCGGGTGTGGCACCGTCGGGCTCGGCGGCGGCGGCGCCGCCGTGGGGCTCCGGGTCGCCGTATGCGTCGGACTAACCGTCACCGTGTGCGGCGGCGTGGCGGTCGAAGTAGGCGTAGGTTCGGGCACGAACGCAACCGCCGGCCAGAAGCCGCCGTAGAGGCCGAACCCGCCATTGCTCGTATAGCCGGCGTCGACCTGACCGATCGTTCCGGTGAGATCGAACTGGGCGCCGGCCAGGGTGCCGCCACCGGCGCCGATTTTCGATGGTTCGATCTCGTACTGCGCCGGAGCGGCGCGGGCGACCAGGATGACCGCCAACGCCAGCCCCAGAGCCGAGGCCCAGGCGACCGCCCGCGGCCCTCGGAGGATGCCGTCGACTCGACGCTCGTTACGCATCGAACCCTCCTCCCCGTCGCCCAGTGCGGACGTGCAACGATCGCGCCACGAAACCGTCACCCCCGGTCAGACGTCACCGGGGAGGGTAGTCCCCGGCACATTCGCAGACCTGAGAGGCAAGGCCTTACGACCGGAAGCATGGGACAAGTCGGGCCCTTTCCTTGCCCGCGGCGCGGGTCACCTGTATGCGAGGTCCTCAGCATGTATGCCGCGGCTATCAGCCCGGGTCAGGCGCACGGGAGCGGGTCACGGATGAAGACCCCGCCGGCGGAGCGAACGTGAGGCGGTTGCTCGACGTACCGTTACACTGGCCGCGCGTGACCCTGGTCGTGATGCTGGTTCTGACCGCGGTCTTCGGAGCCTTCGCCGCCCGCATCCGGGTCGACAGCTCGATCGAGAACCTGCTGCCGTCGGACGACCCGGCCAGGCTGTACTACGATCAGGTCAAGACCGTCTTCGGCGACGAGGAGATTGCCGTCATCGGCGTCTTTGCGGAGAACGTATTCACTCCGTCCACCCTGGCCAGAATCGACGCTTTGTCGAAGCGGCTCGCGCAGATCGACGGTGTGCGCGAGGTCATCAGCCCGACCACGGTCGAGGGCGTCGAACTGAACGACGGCGAGCTTACGGTCGGGCGGGTCATGCGCGAGGTACCGCAAAGCCCGGAAGCTGCCGCAGATTTCCGCCGGCGGCTGCTCGCCAATCCGCTTTACGTCAAGAACGTGGTCGCCGCCGACGGTCGCGCTGCGGGCATCTCGGTCGGCTTCGAGCCGATGAGCGACGAAGAGTACCTGCGCCGGGGCATCGACGCGGCGATCCGCGCTCTGGTCGCCGAGATGGGCGGTCCGGAGGAATGGGCGGTCACGGGCATTCCGACCATAAAGGAAAACGGCGCGCGTTTGATGGAACGCGACGTCATGGTGTTTACGCCGCTGGCGATGCTGCTGGTCATCGCCGTGCTGGTGCTGGCGTTCCGCACCTGGCGCGGTGTGGTGGTGCCGCTATCGACGATCGTCGTCGGGGTCATCTGGACCGACGGTTTGATGGTCATGCGCGGCGACGCCATCGACATGGGTACGCTCGTGCTCAATCCGTTGCTGATGGTTGTCGGCATCGCCTCGGGGATCCATCTCATCAGTCAGTACTATCTCGAAGTGCAGCCGGGGCGGACGAATCGGCAGGTGGTGGAGGCCGCGGTCGCGCACGTGCGGGCACCGATCGTCGTCGCCGCGGCAACGACTCTGATCGGCTTCGGCACGCTTGTCTTCACGCCGATCCGCGCCGTCCAGCAGTTCGGCAAGTACAGCGTTTTCGGCATTGCGGTGATCGTGCTGACGGCGTTCACGGTCGTGCCGGCGATGCTCAGTCTGTTGCGCCTGCCGACACGCATCCCGACCTTCAAGGCCGACGGGTCGGGGTGGTTGCCGCCGGTGCTGCGTGGCATCGCCGCTTTCGCGGTCCGGCACCGCCGCGGCGTTCTGGTGTGGGGGGCCGCCGCGATCGCGCTCTGCATCTGGGGCATCGGCCGCGTCCGGGTCGAGACGGATTACCTGGAGTTCTTCGATCCGGCGGGACCGATCCGCACCGCGAACGCGCGCGTGGGCGAGGGCCTGGCCGGCACGCAGCCGATCTACATCGTTGTCGACGGCGAGGGCGCGGCGTCGGTGACGCGTATCGACACGCTGCGCGCGATGCGCGACTTGCAGGAGTTCGTCGACCGGCAGGCGGGAGTCGACAAGACCATGTCGTTACTGGACTACCTGGCACTGCTCCGCGGGGTACTACAGGCGGAGGCCCCCCCCGGCATACCGGAGACGCAGAGCGAGGTCGATCAGCTCATGTTGCTGGTGGATCCGGCAACCGTCGCCGCAGTGGTCAATCGCGACGCCTCTCGGGCGAACATCATCGTTCGCACGCAGTTATCCGGCTCGACCGAAGTCGGCGCCTTTGTCGATGCCGTCCAGCGGTTCGCCGACCAGCGCTTCCCGGGCAGTGTCCGCGTGCGTCCGACGGGAACCGTGGTGCTGCTCAGTCAATCGGCGGATGCGCTCGCGTGGGGTCAGGTCACGGGGTTGTGGCAGGAGCTGGCGGTCCTGCTCGCCCTGCTGTCGTTCATGTTCCTGTCGTTGCGGGTCGGCTTGCTGGCGCTGATTCCGAACGTGTTCCCGACGGTGGTCTTGTTCGGAATCATGGGCTGGTCGGGAATCAGCCTCAACATCTCGACCAGCATGATCGCGGCGATCGCCATCGGCATCGCGATAGACGACACGATTCATCTGCTCAGCGCCTTCAACGGCGAACTGCGGCGGACGGGAGATCAGGCACAGGCGGTGCTGAATGCCATGGGTTCCGTCGGGCAGGCGGCGTTCTTCATCGCTCTGGCCCTGTCGGCCGGCTTCTTCGTCGTCTGTCTGTCGAACTTCCAGCCGGTGCGGCACTTCGGGCTGCTGTCCGGCGTGACCATGGGAATCGCGCTGCTGGTGGAGTTCTTCCTGACCCCGGCACTGGTAACGACCACCAGGATCATCACGTTGTGGGATCTCCTGTTTCTCAAGCTCGGCCGGGAGCCGCAGAAAGAGATCCCGCTGTTTGCCGGATTGCGCCCGTTTCAGGCGAAAGTCGTCGTTCTCATGGGTCGGCTGGAGTCTGCCGCCCGCGGCGAGTCGATTGCGCGACGGGGCGAGCTCAGGGCCGAACTCTACGTGCTGTTGAGCGGGCAGGCGGAGGTCTGCCGCGAAGGCGCCGACAGGAGGGTTCTGCGCACTCTGGCACGCGGCGACGTGGTCGGCGAGATGGGGCTGGTGCGCGAGCGGCCGCGTTCGGCCGACGTCGTCGTCGTTGCCGACGCCGAGTATCTGGTGCTCGACAAGCGGTTCCTCTATCGGCTGCGCCGGCAGTACCCGCGCATTGCCTCGACGGTATTTCTCAATCTCACCCGCATTCTCAGCGACCGCCTCGAGACCACCACCGACGCCCTGGCGGCGTCCGCCGGTCCGACCGCGCCGGACCATCCCGCTGCACGCTGATATGTACGTCCCGCGCGGGTCGTCGGTCATTGCCGCCGTCGTTGTCGCTCGCCGAGCGGCGCACGGGGGGGGCGAGATTGCGGCCGAACGGCGGGGCGGCAACAGTCCGCACGGTCGACGAATGCCGGTCACGGCGTGGGCGTATCGGCCACTGCCCGCCACCCTCTCGCCTCCATGCACTTCAGGAACACTCCCAGTCCGGCGGCCGTCTGGACGTTGTCGCTGGTTACCCGTGCCACCGCGCTGCCGGCCTCCCCCGCGCACGCCTCCCGGGCCTTTTCCAGATCCTCGGCGCCGTCGCGGATCCGAACCCAGCTATACTTCGTTCCCGTCGTCCCCGTGCAGGCCCCCAACAGCGCCAACGCCATCACCATCGCGCGTGCTCGCATCATCGGTTTCCCACCTCGATTCGATCGGGAGATTCCGCCAATCCCACCGGCATTTCAACCCGCCAACGCACTTGGCCGCCAGCGCCGGTCGATCTCCGGAGCGTCCCCTTCCTCGGCTCCCTGGCCCTCGCTGCTAACAACCGCCGCCGCACTGTGCTACGCAGCGCCCACATGGTCGACGCTATGTCCCGCGCAGCGCTGCCCGCCTCGTCCTTCGACGAGCAGCAGTTCTACCTCGACGAGTTTCGCGGCCGGACGCTGCTCTTTGCCATCCCCCTGGAGGAGTTCACTGCCGCGGCGTCTTACGAAAGCTTCGCCACTATCGTCCGTACTCTGCTCGGCAACGACACCCGTGTAATCGTGCTGGTCAGCTCCGAGGGTGCCGGCGACCCCGATCAACTCGCCCACCAACTGCGCCGGCGGGTCGCCGCGCACGTCTTTCGCAACGAGGTGCGCCGGCTCTTTCCGACCCGCGAACAGCGTCACGGCGCCTTTCTGCCGCTCGACCCCGCCGCCTTCGCGGCACCCGGTAGCGCCACGGCTGCGCTGGCGGCGCTATGGAACCGCCTCCGCCACGGCCCCTTTGCCGTCGGCGTCCTGGCCGCCACCGCCCGTAATGCCGCCGTCGTCTATGCCCAGCACGTCGCCAGCCGACTGCGCGTCCACAAGCTCGTCATCGTCGAGCCGGAAGGCGGCGTCGCCGGTACCGACCGCAAGCAGATCTCGTTCATGGACGAAGCCATGCTCGAAGCCCTGCTCGAAACCGGCGAGGCGGAGTGGACGGGTCTCGCGGCCCGGCGCCATACCTTCGAGGCGGCGCGCGCCGCCTTGCTCGCGGGCGTCGGTGCCGTCAACGTGTGCAGCCTCGACGGTCTCGCCCGCGAGCTGTTCACCTACTCCGGCTCGGGAACCCTGTTCACCCGCGCCGTGTACTGCACCGTGCAGCGCCTCGGCGTCGACGACTTCGAGGAAGTCGAGCGGCTCATTGCCCGGGGCCAGCGCGAGGGCCTCCTCAAGGTCCGCTCCGACGACGAGATCGCCACCCTGCTCGTCAACGGTTACGGGGCCACCATCGGTGCGCACCACCTCGCCGGGATCTGCGCGCTGGTCACCGAGCCGTACACGGCGGAATGCGCCGGCGAGCTGGCCGGGCTTTACACTATCACCCGGTTCAAGGGCGAGGGTGTGGGCGGGCGACTCGTCGCCAAAGTGCTGAATGACGCACGGGCCTCGGACCTCGCCTACCTCTTCGCCTGCACCATGGAACAACACGCCGCCGCCTTCTTCGAACGCCAGGGTTTTCGCCGAGTCGGCACCGGCGACGTGCCGGCAGCGAAGTGGAGCGGCTACGACCCCCATCGCAGGGAGCAGGTCATTGTGTTGCGTCTGGACCTGACGCAGGAGGCGACATGATCGTCGGTATCGACATCGGCGGTTCGACCACCGACGCGGTCTTCCTCGACGGCGAAACGCGCGTCGTCAGCGTCGAGGCGAACGACCCCGTGGCGGCGGCCGCCGGGGCATTCGGCAAATTGATCGGCGACCTGCGCCTGCCGCCATCGGCCATCGCCACCATCGCCGCGACGGGAGGCGGGGCCCGCCGGCTCGGCGACGAACTGCTCGGCGTGCCCGTGGTCAAGGTTCCGGAACTCACGGCCATCGGCGTCGGCGGTATAACCCTGGCCGAACAGAACGAGGCGCTGGTGGTATCGATGGGCACGGGAACCGCGATGGTGGCAGTGAAAGGCACCGATATCCGTCACGTCGGCGGAACCGGGGTGGGTGGCGGGACACTGCTGGGACTGTCGAAACACCTGCTCAATGTCGGTCAGCTCGCCACCCTGGAGGAGCTGGCGGACCACGGCGATCTGTCGCGAATAGACCTGACCGTCGGTGACGTCGCCGGCGGGCCGGTGGGCAATCTGCCAGCCGATGCGACGGCGAGCAACTTCGGCAAAGTGTCGTCGGACGCCAAGCCCGAGGACAAGGCGCGCGCGCTGGTCAATATGATCGCCGAGGTGATCGTCGTGGTCAGCGTCCTCGCGGCCCGCGCCAACCGGCTCGATTCCATCGTTCTCACCGGCAAGCTGCTGCGCGTCAGACCGTTCGTCGAGCGCATCAAGGCGACGCGTTTCCTGTTCGAGCGGCATTTCATCATTCCGCCTCATGCCGAGTATGCCACTGCCATCGGTGCCGCCCGCCGCGTCGCGGCGGGGAAAGATCCGGCACCGCCGGGGTCAACCTCGATGCCCGTCGGTTGACCTCGATCCGCAACGGGCGTTCCGGCCGGCGAGCTGTCGACTCGGATCGTTTCCGGACGGCTCGGCCAATGCGCTTTCGAGCCAGGAGCCTGTCGGAGAAAGCGGCCCATCGCCCTTCGACGTGCTCACGAGCGGAAAATGCTGTGAAATCAAGGCAGAGCCCGCTCGTGCTGAGCTTGTCGAAGCACCAGCGGGCCTTTCTCCG
>JAKLJW010000067.1 GCA_023150935.1 Candidatus Binatia bacterium
AGGGGCGCGCCCCTCGATACGGAGCCCAGGGGAAGGGCTCCTACTCGGGGCGAACGGGCTGGTTGTTAGCTTTGGGTCGCGGGCGAAGCCCGCGCTGAATTAACAGGTAGCGTGCATCGTTGGTGAGAGTATAAGTGCCCCGTCGCCGCCGGCTAACGGCGACCTTCGACAGCGACGGAAGCGGCCGGGGAGGACAGAGGATGGGCGATACCTGGAGGTTGACATGTGCGTACCGCCGCACACTGGCGGCTCTTCTTGTGCTAACCGCGACCGGACTCGCGGCGTGCGGCGACGATGACGGCGCGCCCGCACCGCAGGGAGCCCCGGCCCTCGCGCCGATCGGCGACCAGACGGTCCAGCCAGGCCGCTCGCTCGTTCTACGGTTGACCGCTACCGACCCCGACGGCGACCGCGTCACATACTCCAGCTCGGCCCTGCCCGCTAACGCCGAACTGATCCCGTCAACCGGCTTGTTCGTGTTCACCCCGGACCCGGGCCAGGCGAATTCAAGCTATACGGTCGACTTCTCCGTCAGCGACGGCGCGCATCAAGATAGCGAACGCGTCAAAATCCGCGTCGGCGGCACGGTGCCGCCCGCGGACCGCAGCCCCGTTCTCGACCCGATCGGCCACCACACGGTCAGCGTCGGATCGACACTCACCCTGCAGCACTACGCCACCGATCCCGAGTCTGGCCCGATCGCGTTCGGCGTTCATCCGCCGCTGCCCCCGAACGCGAGCTACGATAGCGACACGGGCCTCTTCACCTTCACGCCGACGGCCGATCAGGTGGGGGTCCTCTCCCTCAGCTTCATTGCCGGCGACGGAGCGACGGTCGACCACGAAACCGTGCAGATAATCGTCAGCGAGCAGGGCGCACCGTGCTCGGTGTCGACACCTAAAGGGTGCGTTCCACTGCCCACGGCGACCCCGACGGGGTCGCCCGGGCCGTCGGTGACCCCGGCGCCTCCGTCAGACCTCACGGTGGCGCAGTGCTACACGGTCGCGTCCGGCAGCTACACGTACCATTACGTCAACGTCGTCAATGGCGGCCGGCTGATCTTCCTCGACGACGGCGGCACCATCGACTTCCGGGTCGGCTCGCTGCTCGTCGAGCAGGGCGGTACGGTCCAGGCCGGCTCGCTGGCGTGCCCGTTCGGGTCGGCCGGCGGCAAACTCGAAATCGGGCTCTGGGGCACCGACCCGACGAATCAGGGCACGGTGCAGGATCCCCCGATTCCCGGCATCGCGTGCGTCGGCAACGCGGGTAACTGCTTCGACCCCAACCTCACCGCGGCGTCGCACTACTGTACAAAGCCCGACCCGCCGGGAAACTGGACACCGACCGACCCCTGCAACGTCAGCAGCGGCACCGGCAATGCGAAGTTCGAAGGGTACGCCCCACTCAGCTACGACTACGGCGACAACTACTTCGGTTACAAGGCGTTCGCCGTCAGCTACGGCGGCAGCCTCCAGCTCTTCGGCCGCAAGGGCGTCCGCGACGCGGATCTCTCCCCGACGCCGCAGGCGGCCTGCGACACGCCGGCCGATCAGTACGACCTGAAGCAGTGGGCCACCCTCAGCGGAAGGAGCTGGGCCCGTCTGGATGCCACGGTTGCCGCCGGCGACACGACGCTGACCATGGACCGGATTGTCGACTGGGCCAGGGGGGATCGGCTCGTCGTCGGAACCACGGATTGGTATCCCAGCCACTCCGAAGTCGTGCAGATCGAGTCGGCAGCCACCACCCCGCACGGCAGGACCGTGCTGACCCTCTCCGCACCGCTCGCGTACGCCCATAATGGGGAGAAGTATCAGATACCACCCACTCCTCGCGCTAAAGCCGGCAACCCGAACCGCGAAGTCGAAATGCGCGCCCCGGTCGGTTTGCTGTCGCGCAGCATCGTCATCTACTCGCTTGGCGACACCCCAGACGAACCGTTCCCCAATCCCGAGAGCGACGACTGGGAGAAATGCAGCTTCGCCAGCAACAGCGGCAACCCGCCGGCCCACCCCGAGTGCTACTTCGGCGGTCACCTGATCGCACGTCAGGGATTCGCCGCGTTCCAGGTGCAGGGTGTCGAGCTCCGCCAGCTCGGTCAGGGTGGCCGCATGGGCCACTACCCCATGCATCTCCATCTCTTGAAGTCGACCGCCTACACGGACGCGTACGTGAAGGACTGCTCGATCTGGGACTCGATGGATCGCTTCGTCGTTCTGCACGGCACGCATGAAGTGACCGTCGCACGCAACGTCGGCTTCCTCTCGATCGGTCACGGCTTCTACCTCGAGGATGCTACGGAGATCGAAAACCTGCTCTGTCAGAACCTCGCCGTCTCCGTGCGCGGTTCGTTCGACGAGTTCTTCGAGAATCAACCCGCGACCAGTCCGTCGTACCGCTTCGTCCCGCCGATCCTCGACGGTGCCCAGCAAGAGATCAATCAGGGATTCCTCTTCGGCGCCGACTCGCTCTTCCCCGTCGCCTTCTGGACCATGAACACGTGGAACGAGCTGGTCGGCAACGCCGCCAACGGGGTGTACGGGTTCGGGTCCTGCTACTGGTTCCTGGGCTCGGGAGTGAGCGGACCGAGCATGAATCTCACCTGGACGAAGGGCAGCAACACCCCGGCTGACTTCGCCGACTTTAACGTCGCCGGACAGAAGCAGGCGCCCGTCAAGCGCTTCCGCGGCAACTCGTGCAGTACCGCCACGTACGGTTTGCAAACCACGCTCGAGGTGCAGCCGACGGGTAGCACTCCGGCGCAGACGGGCTTCACCGCGGCCACCAATCCGTACATCGCCAACAACCCGAGCCAGTTCGATCGCCCGCAGGCGATGGGCAACTTCCTGCCGGTGAAATACGGGACGAACCCCGCCTGCGCGAGCGGCTATCCCGAAGAGAGCCAGTTCGCGTCCAATCCCGACTACTGCGTCACCACGGTGATCGACCACTTCACCACGTCGTTCAATCACCCGGGGGCCGACTTCGGCTCCGTCTGGCTGCGGCCGATGTGGTTTGTGTTCATGAACAGCGCCATCACGGACCAGCTCGGCGGCGGTCTCGGTTTCATCACCGGCGGAAGCTGGACGCAGACGCCGCCGGGGTATTTCTCGATGACGAAGAACAGCGTCTTCGTCGGTTCGACCGGGTCGGAGAGCCCCGACGCGTCGCCGATGGGTCCGGATTTGTGCCCGTGTCCGAGCCCGACCCCGTACGCGAGCTGCGAGCCGGCCTGCGCACAGGCCTGTAAGGGGGCCAACGGGGCACAGTGCCTCCTGTCTGCCGACGGCATCGCGCTATTCACCGGCGGTTTCAATCCGAAACGGATGATGACCATTTACGACGGCCCGTTTTACGCCGACGGCTCGGTCTTCACGGACACCCCGCCGCAAGTCTGCGACACCACCGGGCCGGCGCCGTTCGACGATCCGAACAGTTGCCGAATCTACTCGTCGTCGACCCAGCCCGAGTTCCTCCCGAGCGGGACGCCGGCGCCGACCGAGACACCGGTGCCGCAGATGCACCTGGTCCACGCCGCCATCGGCTGGAAGCAGCCGAACGGATTCTACTATCCGCCCGCGTTTGCCTTCCGGAAGACGGGCTTCGACGCCTCCACCTTCCGCCACAACGTCATCGATCAGTACGAGACCTACCTGCAGGGTTCGCTGGCGTCGCCGACCGGACAGCCGGCGGCGTTCACCCCGTTGGGCGAGACGTTCCAGGGCATCACGCCGATCGACTTTTCCACCATCCTCAACGACATGGACGGTACCCTGACCGGTTGGGTGCCGCGCGGCGGCACGCGCACTTCCTCGCTAAGCAAGAACACCTTCTTCAACGCGCCGTCACAGGATGCCGAATGCCTGTCGTTCGGGGTTCAGACCTCGCCGTACGAGTTCGTCTCTTCGGTGATCGCCCCGCTCGGCAGCAACGGCACCGGCCTCTACGTCGACAGCTCCTACTGGGGCATTGCCAAGACGCCAGCCGTCCCGATTTACCGCCAGCTGCTCCTGCCCGGAGATGAGTGCCTCGGCGACCAGTCGGTGTGCTGCGCCTCCGGCTATCCGGATTGCAACGTCGGTACAGTCGGCTGCACGCGTGCCAGCTTCATGCTGGGTGGTCAGGGCGGACAGGCCCCTTATCTGACCACTAACAACGGGGTCTACTACATCGACACGAACCCGCAGGAACAGAGCCCGAGCTGTTTCCACGAGCCGCAGGTATTCGAGCCCGGCTTCGCCGCCGGTAAGTCGTACGTGCTGTACAACCTGTTTGCCAACGAGAACACTAACGTCACCTACCAGATCTACGTCGGCGACGACTTCGTACCGGCGTCCGACGGCCAGTGGGTGCGCGTGCAACCGCACGTATACAACGCTGCCGCCGGCCAGGGAGGCAACGCCACCATGGTGACGCCGATCACCGACGCGAAGGTGCTCCAGGCGCTCAACGCCGGCGTAACCGTGGACAACGGCGTCTTCCAGGCCGTGTTCGACCACGCCGCTATCGCTCCCGCGTACTTGTTCTCGAGCAAGCAGACCTACGACGTGTGCCTGCCTCGCGACCTCTGCCAGATCGATACGTCGACGTCGAAATCTTGCACCATGCAGGCGCAACCGGAGTTTCTCGACGGCAATGCCGCGGACTACGCCGACTACCAAACGGCGGTGACCGACATTTGCAGCTACTGGACGACGGCCAGCGCCGGCCGCAAGTCCTTGCCCAACACGCCGGGTGACGACGCCGACGATCCGTCGTTCGCCGACTGTCCTGCCGGCGGCTGCCTCGGATATGCGTTTACGCTCCCGGCGGGCTTCACGCCGAAACCCTACGCACAGGCCGGCGCACCCTTGACGGGTTGCTTCGACGCCACCTGGGACGTGCCCATGAGCAACGTGGACCCGGCGTGCCCGACGCCGGCGACACCCAATCCGACGGCATTCTGTCCGCAGGGCACGCCGACCATCACCCCCACGCCCGCACAGACCACGCAAGCCGCGACGCCGACCAAGACCGCTCCGGGACTGCCCACCGCGACCGCCACTCAGGCCGCGGCGCCCACCGCGACCGCCACGCAGGCCGGCGCGACCGCGACCGCAACCACGTCGGCCGGCGTCGCCACGGCAACCCCGACGGTTCCGGCGGCAACGCCGTCGCGCACGAAGGGTCCGGCGGCGGCCACACCGACACCGACACCGACGGGCGGGGGGCCCGTCACCACCCCGACGCCAACGCCGGTCCCCAGCCCGAGCGGCGCACTAACCTGGAATCTGAACGGCACCACGATGGCCACCCTGACGGGCATCCCGACGACCGGTAGTTCCTATGCCCAGGGGGCGCTCGTGCTGCAGGATGCCGGGAAGCGCTTCTGCACCACAGCCGGAACGTACCCGCAGGTTCAGGTCAAGGTGTCGTCGAGCCAGCTGCTCACGGTCGGCTTGTTCATTAACACGCTGACGTCCGGTACGGTCGCGGTCGCCGCGCTTCCCGCCGTGTCGACGGCGGGAACATACGACGTGCTGATTCAGACGTTCCCGAACTGCGATAGCTCGGACCCGCCGTACACGATCACGATGCCCGGTGCCGTGGTGTACCAGAGCATCCCGTAGCCCGGGTTATGAGTCTGTCGACAAACCGCCAAACCCGGCTTCGACAAGCTCAGCCTGAGCGGTGGTGAAATCGGTTTCATTGGGTTTTCCCCGCTCACGCTGATTTGCGATTTCCGCGTTTGCGCACGGTGCGAAGAACTTTCCAGATGATCGAGGAGCAGTACCCACCGTTCGTGCCGAGTAGCGCCGTCTCGACAGCCCGATCGCCCTGAGTAGCCGATGTCTTCTCAATCGGCGTATCGAAGGGTTCAGGCGCGTATCGAGGCCCGTCTGGTGTGACCCCTCGATACGGCCCCTGAAAAAACGGGGCCTACTCGGGACGAACGGGTTGTCCTCTCCCGATGCGGACGGTTTCCGTTCGTGCCGAGTAGCGCCGTCTCGACAGCCCGATCGCCCTGAGTAGCCGATGTCTTCTCAATCGGCGTATCGAAGGGTTCAGGCGCGTATCGAGGCACGCGGGAGTCGATCAACCGTCCGGATGGGGCGTCGCCCCTCGATACGGCCCCTGAAAAAACGGGGCCTACTCGGGACGAACGGGCAATGTCACTTCCATTCTGTTGCCCGCGCGGAACCCGTTCGCCCCGAGTAGGCCCCGTCTCGATGACCCGATCGCCCTGAGTAGCCGATGTCTTCTCAATCGGCGTATCGAAGGGCTCAGGGGCCGTATCGAGGGGCCGAATGCTCGTCATGAACAGCTCGGCTTCGACACGTCGATCTCGATGTCGTCGACACTGTCGGCGGCCATGGCGCTGCGTTCGGTTTCCGTCAGCTCCGTGTCGGCGATGGTCAGCGCGTAGTGCTGCCGCGGGTCGAAGTCGGGGAACTGGTCGATTCGGTCGAGCACGTCGGCAACCAGCTTCTTGAGGAAGATCCGCGGCGCGACACCCACCTTGCCCCCGAGCTTGCCGGTGACGGCCCGGGCGAGGTCGCCGATGTATTGGTCGCCGGCGTGGCCGCGAACCCGCCCTGGATCCGCCGCCGCGTCGGCGAAGATGTCACGGATCTTCACCCCGACCGAACACAGACTCTCGATCGTAAACCCGGGCAGCCGGATCTGCACGGCACGCGGATTGTCGAAGCGGGCCTCCGTGGCAAAGTCGACGTGCAACCGCTGCGCCAGGGGTGCCAGGCGCTGAATCCCCTGCGGGCTCTCGAAGAACGACGGGGTCCCCGTGATCAGCAGATACAGTCCCGGAAAGCGTCCGGCATCCACCTCGTCGATGAGCTGCCGCAAGGCGTTCAAGCCGCGCTCGCGCACGTCCGTCCGCACCCGCTGCAATGTTTCCACCTCGTCGAACACGACCAGCAACCCCGGGTGACCCGAGTCGCGCAGCATGACCAGCACGCCCTGGAGAAAGCTCAACGCACCGAAATGGTCGATCTCACCCTTGATGCCCGCAAAGCGCTTGGCCGCCGCCGCCACGTTGGGTTGTCCGGCCACCCAGGCGATCAACGCCTCCGCCGTCGGCTTGTCGTCCGCCGCGAGGGCCTGCCGGTAGCCGCGCAGGGCCGACGCCAGCGCCGGGGCGGTGCGCGTGATCCCGGCGAGCCGCTGCTCCATCAGCGCGTTGGTGCGCTCGACCAACTCCCGCGCGTTGTGCTCGCTCACGGTCTGCTCGGCGAGGACGTCCTCTTCGAGGGCGAAGAACCAGCCATCGATCACCCGGCGCATGGCCCCGTCCGGCGTATCCGCCGTCGACAGCCGTTCCATGAGCCGCCGGTACACGGTTTCGAGGCGGTGCAGCGGCGTCTCCGTTTCGGAGATCTGGATCTCGGCCGCCGCGAATCCGCGGCGTCTGGCGCGCTCCTGCAACCAGCGCGCGAAGAACGTCTTGCCGCTGCCGTACTCTCCCCGTACGGCCTTGAACACGGCGCCACCCCGGCCGACGGCGTCGAGCTCCTGATCGAGTGTTGCCTCGAACCGATCGAGCCCGACCGCGAACAGGTCGAGGCCCATGCGCGGCACCGTTCCACGCCGCAGTGCGTCGATGATCTCCTGGCGGCGTTGTGGACTGATCATGCACTGGCTCCAGGGGAACGGATGCCGCCCGGGTCGGTCTAGACCTCGCTCGACCGGAGTCGCTGCCAGAACTGCCGCGGCGTGACCATCGGCATCTCCCGTACGGTCGCCAGTTTCACCAACGCGGCGTCGCCGGTGACGAAGACGTCCGCTCGACCGGCGATGCCCTCGCCGAGCACCAGCGCATCGTCGGCATCGACTCCCGCGTCAACCGGTTCCGCCGCTTCGACGATCTCAATCGCCTGGCTGGAGACGAAATCGACGATCTCTGCGGATCGCGCCGCCGGCAACTTCACCTTCCTCCGCAGTGCGGCACCCAGTTCCCGAAGCACGGCGCGTCCAACCACGAGATCGTGCTCGAGCAGCACGACTTCCAGCAAATCCGCGCAAAGTCCGCGGGAGGCAAACGCGGCGACCAGCACGTTCGTGTCGAGGAACACCCTCACGAAATCGACCGGAATACGTCTTCGTCCCCAAGGAGGCCCTGTGCCTCGGCGAAGGGCAACGTCATGCCCCGGAGCTCACGAAACCGCGCGATGGCCACCTGGCGCTTCAACGCCTCGCGGGCGATCTCGCTCTTGGTGCGTCCCGTCGTCCGCGCGATGCGCGCCAGCGCTTTGTCGAGCTTTGCATCCAGCCGGATGGTCAACGTCGTCATCGGCAGTATACCTCCGCGTACGACAGTGTCACACGAGCGGCGCGGCCGTTCAACTCGCCGCGTTCCGCTCGACAGGGCCACGACAAAGTCGCTGACGGAGCCTCAATACACCGCCAGAAGAAGGCGGCTACTCGGCACGAACGGCTTATCCCCCGAGGCAGGTTTCACCCGTTCGCCCCGAGTAGGACCCATCTCGATGACCCGATCGCCCTGAGTAGCCGATGTCTTCTCAATCGGCGTATCGAAGGGTTCAGGGTCCGTATCGAGGGGCACGCCGCGGTGGTCACGCCGTCCCTCGATACGCGCGTGAAAAGACCGCGCTACTCGGGACGAACGGGGAGGCACCGCGCGTGAAAAGACCGCGCTACTCGGGACGAACGGCTTATCCTCCGAGGCAGGTTTCACCCGTTCACCCCGAGTAGGGCCCATCTCGATGACCCGATCGCCCTGAGTAGCCGATGTCTTCTCAATCGGCGTATCGAAGGGCTCAGGGCCCGTATCGAGGGGCCCCGTCAATATATCGAACGGCCTCACTCAACCCTTCCTTCTCCCGCGCTTCGCCGGCGGCTTCCAGGCGCGGATCTGGTCGGTCGTAACCCCAAGGGCGCGGGCTTCCTCGGTGACGAAGTCGGCGAAGTAGTCGCCCATGCGCAGGTTGTGGCCCGGGTCGACTTCGTTGTGCCACTGCTGCACCCACGGCAGCAGCTCGAGGAGCCCGGCCAGCAGCGGTGTCAGCCGTTCCGCCGTCCAGCCTTCCGTCTCCTTCATCGCCACGTAGTAGGCAGCCAGCGCCTGCGCCTGCTGGAGGTGGTCCCACCCTGCCCACGCAATCACCGGCGTCGGATCAGCGTCGCGCTCGCAGTGCGGATAGCTGACGAACCGTTCCTTCGGCACATCGAGCTTGCCGCGCAACCGCCAGAAGGTAGCGTTGAGAAAGTCGGCGGAGGTGTACTTGGGGGGGACGGGAATCTGCAATGGTTTCGGTGTCGGGGGCCGGGTGTCGGGTGTCGGGACGGCTTGGTTTCTATCCGCCCCCTGACCCCCGACCCCCGACCCCTGACACCTGTCCTCTTCCCGCTGTAATTCCCACGTCCGCTCCCACAGCTCGCGCTTGCGCAGCCCGCTGTCCTTGTACCGGAGCACCGGCAGGAACGGCACGGATTCCGACTCCACGAGCTCGGTGACGAGGGCGGTGAGGTCGTAGTCGGCGCGGCCGCGATACAGCTCGGCGACCTGGAGGAAGTCGGCGTCCTGCCGCACCCGGTCGGCGAGCCTGGCGCACGTGGTCAGCTCGACGGACGGCCAGTGGCGGGGGTCTTCGAGGCGGTCGAGGAGCCAATCGCGTACCGCCCGATCCTGTCTCGCCTCCCACGGTTCGGTGTTCCAGCGGCGTTTGTACTCGGGTTGCTCGATGAGGCGGACGTAGGGGTTCGTCTCGATGACCTCGATCCGCCGCTCCACGAGACGCCGGTACGCTTCCGGCCAGTGGGAGGGCAGCGCAGTGATCGGCGTGGAACCGTGGCGCTCGAACCAAGCCGTCGTCAGCTCGCCGGCGGCCATCTTGCGGGCCGTGACGATCTCGAAGGCACGTTCGCCGAGTTGGAGCGGTGGCAGGTCGGCCGGCACGGCGCCCTCACCCCCGCCCTCTCCGGGTCTGTCGATAAACGGATGCGCCCCTCGATACGCCGCCAGGAAAGGGCGGCTACTCGGGGTGAACGGATCAGGATGTTTCAAAAAGGGGGCGAAAATCCGTTCGCCCCGAGTAGGGCCCGTCTCCATGACCCGATCGCCCTGAGTAGCCGATGTCTTCTCAATCGGCGTATCGAAGGGCTCAGGGCCCGTATCGAGGGGCGCCCCCGGAGAAAACCAACAGTCCCCTCCCGCGGAGGTGCGGGAGAGTGGGTCGGAGGCCGCGCGCGCAGCGGCATGAGTCAGCGGCTCCTCCGTCAGGCCGTAGAGCCGGTAGCACTCCCAGTCGAGTTCCTCTTGCAGTGCGATCATGGTGCCACGTATCGCATCAGCGCACGCCCGCGCCTGCCGCAAGTGCTCAGAGGTCTTTAGACCTTGCGTCAGCGCCTCGCGAGGACTTCCCTCGCGTAGTGTCTTTCCGCAGCGATCGAGTGCGATGCCGAGCGACAATGCTATGCCGTGCGACGCCCCCATTTCGACAGGAAACCGCTCCAGACCCGTGCCGGTGAACTCGTAGAAGTTCTCGAATGACACGGTTGTTTGTCTCGCCCCCCGTTCATCGACAGTACTCCCCTTGTTGTGGAACACCTGCTTCATCCAGAAGCACGCCGTGGAGCTGTTGAGCAGGCCGAGGAGGGCGAGGTGGTCGTCCTCGGTGGCGTCCGGCGGCAGCTTGATGACCGGCGCGGACTGCTTGAACACCTTACCGCCGCGGTCGAGGACGAAGTGGTTGTGCGTCGCCACGAAGGCGAAGGCGATGGAGAGCGGCGTGCGGAACCGGTCGCGGAAGAACATCGAGTGATCGAACCATCTGAGCCCGCGTTCCTCTGGAGTCTGTCCATAGTCCTTGCGGCGCCGAAGCACTGTGCGGTAAGTCCAGAAGTGACTGACAAGCGACACCGGCAGGGCATCGACTGGGTCGCCAGTTGTCTTGTCGTAAGGAAAGACGGAGCAGAGCGCTGGCTCCATGCTCCAATCCCGCACATCCTCGCCAACAACCAGCGGAACGGCGTATTCCTGCAGAGCATGCGTTCTCGCCGCCGCTGGCTCCATGTAGAAGACGTCGTCCTCGCCAGTGTGGGTCGTCCTCCCGATCTCCTGGATCAAAGTCCCGAGCGTCGCGTGTCCACGCCGATTCAGTATCTCCTTCAGCTCCGCAGCCCCGCCACCGCCGATGCTCCACGGATGTTTCGCGAAGCTCTCCCGCTCCATGTCGGCGACGCTGACGTACTCGCTCACCGACCCGACGTGGTCGACCTGCGACACGATCGCCGTCCACACCAGGCCGTGTGCCGGGTCCTCCGGTGTCGAGGGCTCGCCGCGAATGCCCATCACGGCGCGCACCGTGTCGGCCACCGGCGGCCGGTGCCGGCCGAACAGGATCGCCGTCGGCGTGCCGTGCCCGGGGATGTACGCCCCCGACGTGTCGATGACGTGCGTCAGGTCCCAGCGCGGGATGACCTGCTCGATCAGCTTCTTGCCGAACTCCCGCTTCATGAAGGAGTTGGCGGTGATCATGCCGACGAAGCCCGCCTTCGCTGAAGCTTCGGGGGGCGAGCTCGCTCCGCCAGAAGAACACAGGGCGAGCTCGAAGAAGCGCTCCATGAACGGCACCGCCAGCGAGTACTGGCGGTGGCACGAGCCGTAGCGGTCGCGGTACGCCTGGTTGAGCGCCTTGTCCTTCACCGTGATGTACGGCGGGTTGCCAACGACGGCGTGGTACTGCCGGCCGAGGATGCGCGCCAGCTCCGCGGCGTCCTCGGCCTGATAGACGTGCCTCACGGCGTCGTTCCGGTAGAGGTCCGGCGTCGGCCCGCTCGTCGCCGTGAATTGGCGTCCGTGCAGCAACGAGTCGCCCGTGGCGACGTTGATCCGGAACGCCGGCGCGTCCTGCAGCCGCTGCACGTCGCTCGCCTGCAACGCCGCCACCAGCAGACGGAAGCGCGCGATCGCCACGGCGAACGGGTTCAGGTCGACGCCGTACACCTGGTCCAACGCCCGCTGCGCCAGCTCCCGCGCATTGACGGCCGGCTCGTATTGCGTCCACAGCCGCAGCAGTCGCTGGAACCCGCCGAGCAGGAAGTGCCCCGACCCGCACGTCGGGTCGAGCATGCTCACTTCCCGATACCCGAATTCGTCGATCGCCGGCGTGAGGGTCCGGTCGATGATGAATTCCTCGACGAACTCCGGGGTCTGCAGCAGCGCGTACTTCTTCCGCGCCGCCTCGGAGAGGTCCTGGTACAGGTCGCCGAGGAAGCGCGTGTTCCAGGACTGGTCGGTGAAGTCGTGCGCCAGCGCGCCGGTGGCGGGGTCGATACGCTGCCAGAACTCCAGCAGCCGCGTGGCGCCGTCGCCGGAGAGGCCGACCTGCCAGAGCGGATTATGGCGTTCATCGAAGAGTCCGGCGGCCGCGGGCAGCGCCGCCACCTCGCGGAACACCGCGTGCAGGTACTCGCGGTCGGTGTCCATCGGGTGCTGGCGGAAGTAGAGGATGTGGTGGTCGCGGGCGCGGTGCAGGCGATCGCCGGGGCCGGCGAGGCGCGGCTCGGGGACGAGCCCGGTGTCCTCGAGGAAACGGACGAAGACGCAGCCGAGTACCCACGCGACGGCGACCTGGGTGAGGGTGTCGTCGCGCCAGACCTCGTAGGGGTCGGCGGTGCGGTCGGCGGCGGTGGCGGCGGCGTGCTCCTTGCGGAGGGCGTCGCCGACTTCGGCGACGGCGGTGCTGCGTTCGCGGAGGTCTTCTTCGAGCGCGCGGACCAGAGGGCGGAGGTCATCGAGGAGTCGGGCGGGGTCGATCATTGGGCGGACATCCCTAGCACATCGTGGGGGGTTCGAGACCAGAGCGGCGCGCCGGCTTCGACAGGGCTCAGCGCGGCCCCTCGATACGGCCCCTGAACCCTTCGATACGCCGATTGAGAAGACATCGGCTACTCAGGGCGATCGGGTCATGG
>JAKLJW010000068.1 GCA_023150935.1 Candidatus Binatia bacterium
ATGTTACGTAACCGGACTGCCGAGGAGTAGGTGCGCAAGACGAGCCCGCCAGGGCTTGGTGCGAGTAGCCGGAGGCTTGAGCCTCCGGCGGCGGCCGGGGGTTGATGGTGGGGCGTTGCCCGGCGGTCCCCTCCGCCGGAGGCTCAAGCCTCCGGCTATTCTGACGAAGCCCTCCGGGCTTTTTTGGAGGGGGGCGTTGGGGTCCGGCCACGCCCCCATGTTACGTAACCGGACTGCCGAGGATAGGTGCGCAAGACGAGCCCGCCAGGGCTTCGTGCGAGTAGCCGGAGGCTTGAGCCTCCGGCGGCGGCCGGGGGTTGATGGTGGGGCGTTGCCCGGCGGTCCCACCCTGGTGTACATCGACCTGAACATGGTCCGGGCAGGGGTCGTCGGCCATCCGGCGCGGTGGGAGGTGGCGGGCTACCACGACATCCAGCGGCCGCGATTCAGGGCGTTCCGAACTGCTCGCGGTACGGGGCGAGGCGCTCGGTGATGCCCCATTCGCCCGCCCAGTGATTGAGGAACGTCCAGTCGAGCGGGTCACCTGCAGCCCGTCGGGCCTCGAAGATGCTGTCGACGTCATCCAGGTCGCGCCGGCGCTGGGCGAGCAGCTTGTAGACGATCGACGCTTCGGGGGATGCCAGGCGCACGGTCAGGCCAAGCACCTGTGCGTTACGCGCGGTGGCGACCACGGCGTTCTCGAAGTCGGTCTTGGCAACGAAGACGTCGACACGGATGCTCGGATCACCCTGTGTATGGAAGACTCCGACATCCGCCAGTTCGTCGGTCCGTTCGGCGGGGCCGATCTGCTTGGTGAAAGCGATCTCTCGCCGTCCCAGGGCATCGACCAGGCGCGCCCAGCCGTTCGCCGCGACAACTACCAAATCGATGTCCGTGGTCGCGCGCACGCGGCCCCAAGCCAGAACCGGGAGCGCGCCGATGAAGGCATGCGGCAACCCGGCCTCCGCAAGGGCCTCGACCACCTGGTGGAAGGTTTCGTTGAGATCGCGCCGCACCGGACTCGTCATCGTGTCGCGGGGCGCCGGCGCCACAGCTGAATCGGCGGCACTTCGTCCGGACGCGTCAGGTCGCCGCCGAACGCCAGGGCGAAATCGCTCAGCTCGAGGCCGATCTCGACGTTCTTTCCCGGCAGGCGTGCAGCACAGGCGCGGAGGGAGTCGCGGTTGAGCTCCGCTTCCGCTTCCGCAATGCGGTCGAAGTGCGCGCGATCACGAGCGGACACCATGCATCATCACGATAGCCCAAAGGCCGCGGGCTGCCTAGCGACGGCACTGTAGAGGTCGCCGAACTCATTGCCGTCCGGCGGATAGCCGGCACAAACGCCCTGTTTGCCATAATCCCCATTCTCGGACGTTGCCCGCCATCCCCATAACTCCGCTCTTAAGGGACGGTTTTCTTGCGAAAGGACGCCGCCCATTGTGTGTGCAGGCCCCTGTGCGATGTGGCTCGCCGTCGCATGAAGGCCTTTCGGGGGTTCGGTTTCCTGTCTTCGAATCGTTCCCCGGGGCAACGCCCGGGTCAAGGAACGACAGCCGCGTGCACGACAGCCGACATCTCGATGAAGACCTAAGATCTCCGCCCCTTCGAGGCTCAGCGCTTCTTCGAACGGCCACGGGTCGTTGCGGCGCCGGCCTCGTCGATCTCGCGCCAGAGTGCATCGAGATCGAGCGCCAGGCCGGGACAACCCGGGATGCGGCGTGTGCCTGCGCTCGCGGCCAGGGCCACACTGTAGCGCCGGCTGCGACCAAGCTCCAGAATCTCCAACCCCCGCACCTGCGGGTCGACGATCCAGTAGTACCTGATACCGGCACCGCCGTAGTCGGCGAGCTTATCGATCCGATCCCGGCGCACGTCGCGGGCCCGCGCGGTGACGACCTCGACTACCAGATGCGGCGCCACCGTAATCAGGCGGTCGTTCAATCCGGGCTGACGGCTGCGGAGATAAACCGAGACATCCGGCTTGCGGCCTCTTCTGGAACCGACCGCGATCTTCGCTTCCGAGCCGACGACGAATCCGCGCCGGGTCCGCGCCCACCGCCGGAGGTTGTCGATCAACCAGGCCACGACCAGCTCGTGCAGGTAGGTCGGCATCTCCTCTTCCTCGAGTACCCCATCGACCAACTCGCCCTCGACCTCCTCGTCGAGGGCCGCCCACTCCTCGAGGCTCATCGGCCCGACCACCTCGGCTGCACCTGCGGACCTCGCCATGCGCCCACGCTAGCACGCTCGCTCCGGCGAATGAACCTCCAGCCGCCGTAACGCCCCACCTGCGCACGGCGGGAAGCCCCCGGTTTCCGGGCGGGACGCAAGCGCCTCTCACCGTCCTCCCGGATCGCCGGCAGCGAAGGCGAGTGCGGCGGCCGTCATTAACACCTCGGCACGACTGGTGACCATCGTCGTACGCGCACGCGCGAGACCGCGCTCCGCGTCGAGCAAATCGACGATGGTCGCCAGGCCGTTGCGGTAGCCGATCAGCGCCGCGTCGTAAGCGTCCTGCGAGGCACGCAAGAACGCCTCGGCGAACTCGTACTGCAGAAACGCCGCCTGCACGTCGGCGTAGGCCTTCCAGACATCGCGCAGGACGCTCAGTTGCAGCTCCGACAACGAGGCCGCCGCCGCCCCGCGCTCGGCCTCCGCCTCGAGCACCCGGTTGCGCCGCACGAAGCCCTCGAACAGCCCCCACGAAAACCGCACCAGCCCGGCGTACACCGGCTCCGCATAACGGAAATGCGCGGGGATGTCCTGCGGGCTGTACTCGCCGGCCATCCCGCCGACCCCGCCGGCCAACTCGATTCGCGGCATGAACTGCGCCTGCGCCCGGCGCACCTCCGCGGCACGGGCCCGCAAGTCGGCAAGACTCGCCGCGAGATCCGGACGTTGCATCAGCGCCCGATCGATTACCGCCTCGACGGAATCGGCCAGCCGCGGCGGCAAAGGCAACTCCGACAGCTCCCGCACTTGCAGCGGCGCCGTGGGCGAGATGCCGAGGACTTCCGCCAGCGTCGCCTGCGCATCGGCCGCCAACTGTTCCGCCGCTTGCACCTCGTATGCGGCACGCGCTTTCTCCTGACGGGCCAACAGCATCTCGGTGCTGGTCGCCAGCCCGCGGTCGAGCCGCGCGACCGCCTCGGCTTCCACCGCGGCGGCTGCCGTCAGCGTCGCCTCCGCCGCGTCCACCTGCGCCTGCGCCGCATCGTAAGCGTACAGCGCACGCTGCACGTCGTAGGCAACCTGCTGGTGAACGCGATTGAACTGCAGGTTGGCGCCGAGGAGCTGCTGCAACGCCCGGTCGTAGTCCGCGGCGCGCCGGCCGAAGTCGATCAGCACCCAGGACAACTCGAGGCCGGGGGTCACCTGGGCCCCGGTGGTGAACACCGGCCCGGTCCCGGCCAGGTTCTCCTGCTGGACGTAACCGGCGGCAGCCAGCAGGGTGAGCATGGGCAGGTATGCCCCCCCGGCCACCCCGAGCCGAGCTGCCGCGCTCCGTGCACGCTCCCACGAGAGGCGGGTCTGCGGGTTGATGCGCAGGGCAAGATCGATCAGCCCCGGCACGTCGTAGGCGACATCCGGATCGGGGCCGGCGACCACGCCCGGGAACTCCGCCGCCGCCCGGCGCGTCGCGTCGACTCCGCCGGGCGGGTACGCCGGACCGCTGCCGTCCCACGGGCGCGTCGGCCCCGGCGGCGCATTCGGCAGCGGATCGGTCGCGACGCGCGTGCCGATCGGCGCGCACGCGGAGAACGCCAGCGCGGCAACGACGACCGGGAGACGGCCCGCAAACCGGTTGCCGGATGGGCGGCGGTCAGGCCGCGGCGCCGGCCCCACCTGCCGCCTCACCGCCCCACCACCGCCGTAGTCTGCAGCTCCGGATGATCGCCCGTTCCCGGCGGGTAGCGCGGGAAATCCTCGTCGTTGCCGCGCCCCGGGGTGCCGCTGGGCTCTACCGCCCAACCGCCGCCGAGGGCGCGATACAACTGCACGACGGCCACGAGCTGATCGCGTTCGGTCTGCGCCAGAGCGTTCTCCGCCGGGAAAAGCTGCTGCTGCGCTTCCAGCACCTCGTAGTACGTCGCCAGACCGCCCACGTACCGCAAGGTCGCCAGGCGTACCGACTCGCGCAGCGCCTGCACCGCCAGCTCCTGCTGAACGCGCACGCCGACCAGCTTATCCTGGTCGACCAGCGCGTTCGCCACTTCGGCCAGGGCCTGCACGACCGCCTGCCGGTAAGTCTCCAGCGCCTGCTCCCACTGTTGCTCGGCTCCCTTGTAGCCGTAGTAGAGCGCGCCGCCCTGAAAGAGCGGCCCGGCCAGCGTCCCGCCGAACGTCCACACGTTACCGGCGCCCTTGAAGACCGCTTCGAGTTCGCTGCTGGCGCCCCCATACAACGCGGTCAGCCCGAGCCTGGGAAAGAAGTTCGCAACCGCCACGCCGACGCCGGCGTTGGCGGCGACGATTCCCTGTTCGGCGCGGCGGATGTCGGGGCGCCGCCGCAACAGTTCCGCGGGCAGCCCCGGCGGCGTCTGCGGCGGCATGCGCGCCGCCGCCAGGGTAACGCCACGAACGATCGAGCCCGGCGGCCGGCCGAGCAGCACGCTGAGCCGGTTTTCCTGAATGGCGATCAGGCGCTCGACATTCGGGATCGCGGCCGCCGCACTCGCCAGGGCCGCCTGCGCCCGGGTCATTGCCAACTTCGAGGTGTAACCGCCTTCGAACTGGCGGGCGAACAGTTGCAGGGTGTCCGTGAAACTCTGCGTCGTGCGTCTCGCGATTTCCAGCTCGGTGTCGAGTTCCAGCAACGTCAGATATGCCTCGGCCACGTCGGCAACCAGGGTCAGCACCACGCCCCGCCGAACCTCCTCGGCCGCGAACAACTCCGCCACGGACGCCTCGGTGGCGCGCCGTACCCGCCCCCAGATGTCGATCTCCCAGGCCAGATTGAAGGCGCCCAGAAACGAGTTGAAGGTTCTTGCCGTATCGCTCCCGTTAAGCGAGCTGAGATTCAGACTGTTGCGCGACGCCCCACCCTGGTAGCCGAGTTGGGGGGCCAGCGGCGCCCGCGTCACCCCCACCTGCGCACGCGCCTGTTCGACCCGCGCCGCCGCCGCAGCCAGGTCGTAGTTCTGCTGCAACGCCTCGCGCACCAGGTCCTGCAGCACCGGGTCGTCGAAGACCTGCCACCAGGGCAGATCGGCAAACGACTCCGGCTCGGCGGCGGTCTCCGTCGCGCCCCGATACGCCGCCGGCGTCGCCAGCTCGGGCGGCGTGTAGTTCGGGCCGACGGCACAGCCGGCAACCGCCACAGCCGTCACGATAACCGCCAGCACCCGCGTCATGACCCCTGTCCTCCCCCGCCGGTCACTGGCGGCGCCGCCGGCGGTTTCTCGCCGCGCAGCCGCTCGACGACGTAGAACGAGACCGGAACGATGAAGATCGCAATCAGCGACGCCGCCAGCATACCGCCGATGACCGCCGTCCCGAGGATCTTCCGCGATTCCGCCCCCGATCCGGAAGCGGTGACCAGCGGCACCACGCCGAGAATGAAGGCGAACGCCGTCATGAGGATCGGCCGCAGCCGCAGGCGCGCCGCCGCGAGCGCCGCATCCACCACCGACTTGCCGCCCTCGTACTCGTCCTTGGCGAACTCGACGATGAGAATGGCGTTCTTGGCCGCCAGGCCGATCAGCATCACGAGGCCGATCTGCGCGTACACGTCGTTGTCGAAGCCGCGCAACCACAGGCCGGCGTACGCCCCGAAGACGGCGATCGGCACGCCGAGCAAGACACTGAACGGCAACGACCAGCTCTCGTACTGCGCCGCCAGGATCAGGAACACCATGAGCAGCGAGAACCCGAAGATCACGCTCGGCGGCACACCCTGCGCCGCCACCTGCTCCTGGAACGACATGCCCATGTAGTCGAAACCCATTTCGACCGGTTGCGTCTCCGCAAACACCTGCTCCAGCGCCGCCATCACCTGACCCGAGCTGTATCCCGGCGCGGCCACGGCGTTGATCTGCGCGGTGTTGTAACCGTTGAAGTGCATCAGGAACTCGGGGCCGTTGATCTTCTGGATGTCGACGAGGGCCGACAAGGGCACCTGCTCCTTCTTGTTGTTCAGCACATAGAAGCGTCCGACGTTTTCGGCGGTGGTCCGCGCCGGTCCGTCGGCCTGCACGTACACCTGCCAGACGAACCCGAACAGGTTGAAGTAGTTAACGAACGTGCCGCCCATGAAGGTCTGCAACGTCTTGTACACCGAACTCAGATCGACACCCTGCGTGAGGACCTTGTCGGTATCGACCTTCGCGTACATCTGCGGCGTGTCGGGGATAAAGGTCGTGAACACCGAGGCGAACTCCGGCCGTTTGCGCGCCGCGGCCATGAACGTGGCAGTGTTCTCCGCGAGGAACTTGACCCCCGTGCCGCTGCGGTCCTCGAGCATGAACGTCGCCCCGCCCGAAGTTCCCACCCCTGGGATCGCCGGCGGCGCGAAGGCGAACGCCTGCGCCTCGGGCAACATGTAGAGCTTCTGGTTGAGCTCGCGCATGATCGCCGCGGCCGTGCGTCCCTCCTTGTCGCGCTCCTCCCACGGCGTCAGCGTGACGAAGTAAAAGGCGCTGTAGGTCGTGTTCACGCCGCTCAGCAAACTGAAGCCGGCAATCGTGTTGTACGTCTGCACCCCCGCGGTCTCCTTGAGCAGCGCCTCGATCTGCCGGCATACCCCGTCGGTCCGCTGCAGCGACGCCGCGTTGGGAAGCTGCACGTTCATGTAGAAGTACCCCTGGTCTTCCTCCGGCAGGAAGCTCCCGGGCAAACGCGAGCCCAGCAACACGGCCACCACGGCGATGCCGGCGAGCGCCAGCATCGACACCGCCGATCCGCGAATCAGTTTATGGCACCAGTTCACGTAGCCGTCGGTGGCACGCGCGAACACGCGGTTGAACCAGCGGAAGAAAGCGCCCAACGGACCGCGAGTCTCCTTCCGCGGCCGCAGCAGCAACGCCGCGAGGGCGGGGCTCAACGACAGCGCGTTGAACGCCGAGATGACCACCGACACCGCGATCGTCACCGCGAACTGCTGATACAACCTGCCGGTGATGCCGGGGATGAAGGCCGTGGGCACGAACACGGCGACAAGGATCAACGCGATCGCCATCACCGGCGCCGACACCTGCGACATGGCCTTGAAAGCCGCGTCGCGCGGCGACAGGCCATGTTCGATGTGGTGCTCGACTGCCTCGACCACCACGATGGCGTCGTCGACCACCAGGCCGATCGCCAGCACGAGGCCGAACAGGGACAGCGTGTTGATCGAAAATCCGAAGAACGGAAAGATCATGAACGTGCCGACCAGCGACACCGGCACGGCCAGCAGCGGAATCAGCGTCGCACGGAAACCCTGCAGGAAGACAAACACCACGATGATGACGAGGACCAGCGCCTCGAACAGCGTCTTGACGATCTCGCGAATACCCTCGGTCACCGCCAGCGTGGTATCGAGCGAGACGACGTAATCGAGGTCCTCGGGAAAGCGCTTCCTGGCTTCCTCCATCAGCGCCTTCGCCTGGTTCATGGTGTCAATCGCGTTGGAGTCGGGGAGCTGATAGATCGCGACGATCGCCGCCGGCGCGCCGTTGAGGCGCCCGATCATCGAGTACGTCTGCGCACCCAGCTCGATGCGGGCAACGTCGCGCATCCGCACCACGGAGCCGTCGGGGTTAGCACGCACGACGACATTGCCGAACTCCTCGACGCTGGCCAGCCGGCCCTGCGCCCGCACCGTGTACGTGAACTGCTGCCCCGGCGGCACCGGCTCGCCGCCGATCTGACCGGCGGGGTTGACCGTGTTCTGGCTTTTCAGTGCTTCGAGGATCTCGGTCACCGTGATCCCGAGCTTCGCCAGCACGTCGGGGTCGACCCAGAAGCGCATCGCGTAGTTGCCGGCGCCGAAGATCAGCACCTGGCCGATACCGGGCACACGCGCCATCGGGTTGTTGATATTGATGAAGGCGTAGTTGGTCAGAAAGAGCGCATCGTAAGTGCCCTTCGGCGAGTACAGGGAAAACAGCGCCAGCGGGCTGGTCGCCGAGGGCTTGATGTTGATCCCGTACTGCTGCACGTCCATCGGCAACTGCGAGGCCGCCTGCTGGTAGCGCATCTGCACGAGGATCTGGTCGGTGTTGACGTCGGTGGTGACGTCGAAATCGACCTTGAGGGTCATCTGCCCGTTACTGGCGTTGTACGAGTACATGTAGATCATGCCGTCGACGCCTTGCATCTGCTGCTCGATCGGCGTGGCGACGGAGTCCGCCAGAGTGACGGCGTCGGCACCGACGTAGGTGGCCGTCAACTGGATCTCGGGTGGCGCGATGTTCGGGAACTGGGCCACCGGCAGGGCGACCATGGCCACGATCCCGACGATCACCATGATGATCGAGATCACCATGGACACGATGGGCCGATTGATGAAGAAGTTCGACATGCGCGCAGCCCCGCGTCGCCTCAGAACGGCATCGGTGTCGCCGTCGGGCCGGGAGTCGGCACCGCGAACGGTTTCGGGCTGACCTTGACGCCGCCGCGCACTTTCTGCACGCCTTCGACGATCACCCGCTCGCCCGCCTTCACGCCGGAGGCGATCGCCCAGTAGAAACCGTCGCGTGGGCCGGTGACCACGTTGCGCATCTCGACCGTGTTGTCGGGCAGCACGACGGCAACCTGGGTGGCGCCCTGCACGTCGGCGACGGCCGCCTGCGGCACGACCAACGCTTTCGGCAGCACCTCCAGTTGCGCCCGCACCTTGGCGTAACCGCCGGGCCGCAGGACGTTGCGCGGATTGGGGAACAGCCCCTCGATGGTCAGCGTACCCGTGCGCGGGTCGACCTCGCGCCCCACCACGTACACCTTGCCGGAGCTGGGATAAGTGGTGCCGTCGGCGAGGATCAAGCGCAGATCGTCGCGGCGAGCTTCTTCGTTCGTGTCACCCGCGGCCCGCGCGCGCGCTAACCGGAGGTACTCCTGCTCGGCGATCGGGAATCTTACCTTGATCGGATCGAGCTGCGAGACGGTGGTCATCACCGTCGACAGATCCACCAGATCGCCCACCTGCGCCTGCGCGATGCCCGCGACACCGTCGATCAACGACGTAACCTTGGTCCAATCGAGGTTCAGCCGCGCCTGATCGACGGCAGCCTTCGCGGCGTCGACCGTCGCCTGACTGGCCTGCGTCGCCTGAATCGCATTGTCGAGTTCTTGCTGGCTGACCGCGCCCTCCCGGGCCAGCGGTGTGTAGCGCGCAACGTCGAGCTGGTTCTTCTTCAAGATCGCCAGATTCTGGGCCAGATTCGCCCGGGCTTGTTCGAACTGCGCCTGAAACTCGCGCGGATCGATCTGGAAGAGCGCCTGGTTCGCCTTTACGACGTCGCCCTCGTGGTAAAGCTTGGCGAGGAGATAACCCTTCACCTGCGGCCGGATGTCGGCATTGATGAACCCGGTCATCACGCCGATCCACTCGCCGTAAACCGGCACTTCCTTCTGCACGACCTCCGTAACCAGCACCTCGGGCGGCGGCGGAGCGGTCGGTTTGTCGCCCCGGCCGCAGGCGGTCCCCAGCAGACTCACGGCAAGCAGCGAACCGACGACTTCGACGAGTCTCCGGGATAAATCGCCACGCTGCTGCCACGCTGTGCGCCGCCTCATGAGCACCTCCTACCGTCGTGAATCTATGGGGCGCCTTATGCCCTAAACGCCACGGGCAAATCCACCGAGACCGCAATCGGTCTCGGACCGGCAGCGGGACGGCGGTAAGGATGCCGGCAAGGGGTCGGGGGTGTCCGGGCGTTAGCTACTGTCGGCAGCGCAAGCGCCGAATCGCGGCACAACCTGCGCACCCGGCCGCCCGGCACTTCGTCAGCTCGGCGGCCTGCTGCCTCACTTCCACCGCGCCACCAGGCGGGCGCGGCGCACCACCGCGAAACGGGCGACCACGCCTTCGCGCTGGTCATCCGCGTTGATGCTAACAAGATCCACCAGCCCGCCGTAGCGCACGTCGCCGCCGACCAGAGCCCGCAACTTCAGGTCGCGCATGACCTGATAGCCGTCGAAGTGGGTCCACTGCTGTTGCCGGCCCCACTGCCGCTCCGGACCCAGGCGCGCGTAAAGATCCAGCGGGATGCAGACGACGCGAAACTCGAGCGGATCGAGGCCGAGCCGCTCGCGCAGCAGGTCGGGTCCGTGACGCAACAGCGCGTCCTCGATTTCCATCCGCGACAGGCCGCGGCGCTGAGGCAGGTGCAACGCCGTGAGGAGTTCCGAGGTCGCAGGGGCTTCGGCGTCCTCGGGGAAGTCTTCGAAGAGAACCGCTTCCTTACAGATCGGCGGCAAGTACCGGGCACCGCCGGAGTTGATGTAGGGATGCCGCATGAAGAGTTCGACGAACTCCTGGAGAGCGCCCGCGATGGCGGCCGGCAGCTTGCGCTCCTGAATCGCCTCCCGCAGGCGCATACTGCCGTCCATTTGCGTTCGCGCATCGCTGAAGGTCGGGCTGTAGGCGTTCTGGTACATGAAGTCGACGATCGGCCCGACATCTTCGCGGGCTGGAGGAAGCGTATGCGCCGCCAGACCGAGCGCAGCGGCACGCTGCACCGCGTCGCCGGGAAAGGGAGCGCCGAGGTCGACCGGGCAACGGTGTCGCACCTGAACGGTCGCCGCACCGGCGTGGCCCGCGGCCGTCTCACCGCCGCCGCCGCGCAGTTCGAGCATCTCGTCGGCGAGCTGCTGGAGGCGATCCACGGCCCCGCTTTCGATCGCCCACAGCGCCTCGCGCTCGATCTGGGCAGGATCGCGCGCCGCCTCGGTCTTCCTGGCCGCGGCGGCAACGATGTCGAGGCCGGAGAAGTAGTCGCAGCGGCCCCGGTAGAAGGCGGCCAGTGCGGCATCGCCCCGTTCGAGGGCCTTCAACGTGCTCACGACGTCGTCGCGAATGTCGCCGGCGCTGCGGCCTTCCCTGATGAGCACCGTCTCGTACCCGGGAGAAAACGGGTCGATGGGCACGCTGCACGCCGCGGCGGACAGCAGGTCGCCGAATTCGACCTCTGCCCGCCGCGCCTCGATGGAGTGACGCAGCGACTCGATGCGCGCCGACAGCTCCTTCACGCGCGCCCAGTCCTGTTCTTGCAGCGCCTGCCGGTTCTGCCGCAGGAGCAGATCGCAGTCGGCCTGACGCTGCTTCAGTGTGCGGTACTCTTCGGCGGGGAGGTACTCCTGCATGAGATGGAAGGCGCGGCGGATGTAAACGTCGCGATAGACGCAATCGACGCCACCCGCCCCCAGGAGTTGTCTTCCGACCCCGAGCGGGGTGTCGGAGTTGGTCTCGGACTTGCGCCTGGTGGCCATGCTCACCTCCCGTGCGGCTAAGTACTCCGGTTCATTAATTCGGCAGCGTATTCCGTTCGCCCCGAGTAGCACCATCTTTCC
>JAKLJW010000069.1 GCA_023150935.1 Candidatus Binatia bacterium
CGCGTCAACATGGCGACGATGCGCACCAGCAGCTCTTTGCCGCTCTTCCACTGCGGCTCCGCGATCACCTCACAGTGCGCTTGTCGGCCAGGCAAGCCATCGCTGCCGCGTTATCGACCCCACTGGCTTTCGATGATCAACGTACAGTCCGGCAGCGGGCAATCGCCCGTCCAGCGAATCGGAAACGAGTACGTCGCTGTGCTCGGAAGGAGCCAGGCGTCCACCGAGAACTGCGCCGTGAACGAGACGCCACAGATAGGAGACGGGTCGGAGAAGTGCGTTTCCGCATTGATCCTGCCGGACCGCTCGACGATGCCTTGGAACTGCACGCCGTTGCAGTTCACGATTTCCAACGCCTGTCCACTCTGCGTGATCTGGAATCGGCAGGGGCCCTGCAGGCCCAGTAACGCAAGCACGAACGAGCTCGTCGATGAGCGCTCCACAGCTTGACGAGCGCAGGAGGGCATCGGATGAGTACCAGGTGCCCGACACGTCATGGCTGTCATCACAGCCGCTGAGGACTGCAGCAACGGCCGCAAGGATCTCGTCAATCGTGATCTGACCGTCCGCGTTTCCGTCGCCGACCAGACAGGCGGTTGTGTCGGCGCCTCCCAACGCGATGCCCACCAGCGTGAGGATGTCATCGACGGCCATTCCGCCATCGGCGTTGCAGTCGGGGCACGAGACCGCGGCACCGCGGGCACCTGCTATTCCCACCTCCGGCAATGATTCACCGCCAAGCGCGGGTGAATCATCCGTCAGAGAACCGACGGCCACCTCGACGACACCGCTAACCTCTCCCGTAGCCGATCGAGGTGCCATAGCCGCGGGGGGCACCCGAACTGCGCATTGATCGATCCCGCACGCTGAGGCTTACGCGGCGCGCCGGATCGTTACGTGAGCTTCGAGACCGGCCGCCTCGAGGAGGCGGAGGACGCGATCGATGGTGACTCGTTGCAGGCTGCCGGACAGGATGCCGGTGACCGCGCTGCGGGGCAGACGCGAGCGGCGCGCCAACTCCGCGTGGGTCAGGTGCTGGCGGTGCGTCTCGCGCGCGACCGCGGCGATCAGCTTTGCCTTGAGCACGGCCTCGACGCCGCGGCTCTTGGGAACGTCCAGCAGCGCCGCAAGGTCCGCGGGTGTCGTGGTTCGTTTCATCGGTACATCTCCTTCAATCGTTGCTGTGTCAGTTCGATGCGGCGCGCGGGGCTCGTGGCGGTTGTCTTCTTGAACGCGTGGAGGACGTACACGTACCCAGCCCGGACCAGTGCATACAGAACGCGGTACTGACCGGACCGGTCCTTCAATCGGAGTTCGTACACACCGGGCGCGACACTGGGCATGGGCCGAGATAGTGGCATTGCCAGGGACAACCCGGCATCCGAACGCGCGAGGGCGTCTGCCAGATCGCCCCGGATTTCGGCGGGCAGATCCGCGAGCTCCCGCCGGCACGCTCGATGAGCGACGATCACCGGGGGCAATGTCTCATGGATGAGACCGGCTGTCGAGCCCCGCGGCCTCGACGCGCGTGTCGGAGTACACGCTCCGAAGAAACGGGGTTCGGGGGGAGGCCGTGGAACGATGGTACCTTTGGTACGTTAAGTCGAGCGTGAAGGGCACGTTCCCGCTTCGTTCCGCCGGCTTCTTCTGGTAGGAAGCCGCGCAATGCCCGGCTACGTGATGCGCTCTACCCGCGCGACCCCTCGCCTGCCGCTGCACGGGCGATTCGACCTCACGTATCGCTGCAACCTCGACTGCCGCCACTGCTGGCTGCGCCTCCCGGCGGGGGCGCCGGAAAAGGGACGGGAACTCGACCTCACCGAGATCCGGGACCTCGCCGACCAGGCCCGCGCCCTCGGCTGCCGCGAGTGGAGTTTGTCCGGCGGCGAACCCATGCTGCGCGCGGATTTTGCCGAGATCTTCGACTACTTGACTGCCGGTGGTGCGCCGTACCGACTCAACACGAACGGCACACTGATCACACCGGCCATTGCGCGGCTCCTGCGGCGCAAGGGCGCGAAGATGATCGCCCTGTACGGCGCGACTCCGGAAGTGTGCGACCACGTGACACGGTTGCCCGGGTCGTTCGAACGCACGATGCGCGGCATCGACTGCCTGCGCGAGGCCGGAGCCGGCTTCACCGTGCAGGTCGTACCCATGCGCGACAACTTCCACCAGCTCGACGACATGATCGGCCTCGCGGAGTCGCTCGGCCGGCCCTGGCGCATCGGTGCGGCGTGGCTCTACCTGTCGGCTTCGGGCGACGAGGAGCGCAACGCCGAGATCCGACGGCAGCGACTCGCCCCCGCCGATGTGATCGCACTCGACAAGCCGGACCCCTCCGGCGGCGGCGACGCCGACGGCACTGTGTGCGCCGGGGCTCCACAGGCGTCGTGCGAAGGGGGCCGCCAGGAGGCGCGGACGGACGACCGCCTGTTCGCGTCGTGCATTGCCGGGCGGCGCGACTTCCACGTCGACCCTTACGGGCAACTGAGCTTCTGCAGCTTCGTCAAGGACCCGGCCCTGCGCTACGATCTCCGGCGGGGGACAGTGCGCGAGGCGTGGGAAGTGTTCGTGCCCGGTGTGGCCGAGCGCGCACGGGGCGGGTCCGAGTACGTGGAGCACTGCGCCACCTGCGCACTGCGCAGCGAATGCCGCTACTGTCCGGTCTACGGCTACCTCGAGCGCCGGCGTCCCGCGGCGCCCGTGGAGTACCTGTGCGGCGTGGCGCGGGAGAGCCGGCGATTCAAACAGGACTGGCGCGCCAACCATCGCCGTTACTACCGGGTCGGGGGTCTCACGGTGCAGGTGGACGCCGACCTGCCTTTCGCCGCAGACACCTTTGCGTCCAATGTCGAGGCCTTCCGGGTCGACGGACCGGGGGAGGACAACATCGTCATCCGTCACCACTTTTCCTTGCCGTCGCTCGATCCCGCGAAACTCGGGGTCGAGGTGTACCGTCAGCCGCCGTGGGCGATCTATCGAAAGGGCGGGGCGTGGATCTACGTGGGCATTTCCCCGGCGGGCGGCGGCGCACCTCCACATCGAGTGGCGGTTTTCGACCGCGATCACGGCCGGGGCCGCATCTACTCCCCGGACGGGGAGAACTTCCGCAAGGGCGGCCTGCACGCGCTGACGCTGCTCCCCACCGACCAGATCCTCTTGTCGCGCGTGTTGGCTGACCGCGACGGCTGTTTCCTGCATTCCAGCGGAGCGATCGTTAACGGCCAGGGACTGCTCTTCGTCGGGCATTCGGGCGCGGGCAAATCGACGATGGTCAAGCTGCTGCAAGCCAGTGCGCGCAATGCAGAAGGGCAGGGCGGAGGAGTGGGTGCCGAAATCCTCTGTGACGATCGGAACATCGTTCGGCGCTATCCGGACGGCTTCCGGGTTTTCGGCAGTTGGAGTCACGGTGAGGTGCCGGCCGTCTCTACTCGCTCGGCGCCGCTGCGCGCCATCCTGTTTCTGGAGCAAGCCTCCGAGAACCGCGCCGAGCCGGTGCAGGATCGTCGCGACATCGCGCGCCGCCTGTTGGCCTGCCTGATCAAGCCGCTGCAGACTGCCGATTGGTGGAACAAGACGATGCTCCTGGTGGAGGCCATGGCGCGGCAGGTGCCGTGCTACCGGTTGAGGTTCGATCGCAGCGGGCAGGTTGTGGCGCTCCTCGACGAGATGACCGGCCGGGAAATCCGCGGCGTGGAGGACGTTGCGTGACGGCTTATGCGGTGGTCCGCCGCGACGGCGAGGGGGCGCTGTGGGAGGGCAAGCCTAAGCCTCCGGGGCGCCTCGACGTGGAGCTGACCGAGCGCTGCAACTTGAGCTGCATCCACTGTTACATCAACCGGCCGGCGGGCGACCGCGAGGCGCGGGTCCGCGAGATGAGTACCGAGCGGGTGCAGGCGGTTCTTCGCGAAACGGCCGCGCTCGGGTGCTTCACGGTACGCTTTACGGGCGGCGAGCCGCTGCTGCGCGAGGACTTCGCCGAGCTGTACAGGTTTGCCCGCCGCCTGGGGCTGCGGGTGCTGGTGTTCACCAACGCCACCCTGATCACGCCGGAGATTGCCGATCTTTTCGCCCGGGTGCCTCCGCTCGAAAAGATAGAGATCACTGTCTACGGGATGAGTCCGGAGAGCTATGCGGCAGTTACCGGGGTGAGCACCGCGTATCGGGCCGCTCGGCGCGGCATCGCGTTACTGCTGGAGCGCCGTGTGCCCTTTGTGGTGAAAGGCGCACTGTTGCCGCCGAATCGCCACGAACAGCAGGAGTTCGAAGCCTGGGCGGCCACGATCCCGTGGATGAGGAAACGGCCGTCCAGCTTGCTGGACCTCAACCTGCGTGCCCGGCGTGATTCGCACTCCGAGAGCGCGCGGATCGAAGCGCTGCGGCTTTCTCCGGAGGATGGGGCTGCGATTCGGGGGCGGGACCGAGCGCGCTACCGGGCCGATATGGCCGAGTTCTGCGGTAAGTTCATCGGCCCGCCCGGAGAGAAGCTCTTTTCCTGCGGCGCCGGTATGGGGGTGGGAAGCGTGGACGCTTACGGGAGAGTGCAGACCTGCTTACTGCTGCGTCATCCGGACACCGTCTACGATCCGGCGGCGGTGGAAGAGACGGCGGTGTCGGAGGCGGGCCTGAGTGCGGCGCGCGTGCGCCTGTTTCCGGCCGTGCGGGAGTTGCGTGCGCAGGACCCGGAGTATCTTGTCCGCTGCGCGCGCTGCTTCCTCAAGGGACTTTGCGATCAGTGTCCGGCGAAGTCGTGGATGGAACACGGCACGCTGGACACGCCGGTCAGCTACCTCTGCGAGGTAGCCCACGCCCGCGCGCGGGACCTCGGGCTGCTGGCCGTGGGCGAGCGGGCGTGGGAGGTGACGGACTGGAAGAGCCGCGTCGCGCGGTTGCGGGCGGAGGCAGCCGGGGTTCACGAGGCGAGTGACGCCGGCGGAGAAGAAAGGGATCGGACATGGAGACTCGGGTAGACTTGAGCAGTGTGTGCGCGCCGTCGGCGGACGTCGTGGCGCGCGACATCGACGGCGAGTTGATCATCGTTCCCCTGACCGCTGCGGCGGTGGCCGAGGGCGAGCAGGACGCGATCTTCACCCTCAACGAGACGGGCCGGGCGGTTTGGGACCGTCTGGACGGGTCGGCCAGTCTGGGGGAAGTCGCGCGCGCCCTCGCCGGCGAGTTCGACGCCCCGGCGGGAGAAATCGAGCAGGATGTAATCGGATTGGCCGAAGAACTGCTGAAGCGCGGCATGCTCGTCGAAGCGGTGCGGCGCTAGGGTCGACCGTTAGCCGCAGAGGTCCTCTGGCGCGGAAACGGCTTCGTCGATTCGGGTCGAGCGGTATGAACGGCAGCCTGGTGCTCGCGTCGCTGGAAGTCGGGAAGGCACTGGCCGACAGCGGTCGGGCGAAGTTCCGTGCGTACGGCACGTGCATGTACCCGACGGTTCGGCCGGGCGACGTCCTGCACGTGGCATCGCGGACCGTCGAGCAAGTCGATGTCGGCGACATTGCCGTGTGCCGCCGCCATGGATTTCTCTTCGGGCACCGCGCCATCGCCAGAGGGGTGAGCGGCGAGGGACCGTACATCGTGACCCGACCGGACGGTGCCTCCGGTGCGGACGACGGGCCCACCTTCGCGGATGACGTGCTCGGCGTGGTCACGGAGATCGAAAGGCATGGGCGGCGTTACCCCACCGCTGTCGAACGCCACGCCTGGCCGAAGCGCACCTGCTTCGCCCTCCGGTTGCGGCTGCTGGGGTGGGGAAACGCCGCGCGGTATCGCGGGTTGCGTGGACTCACCCCGTTGCAGCGCCGCGCCGCCTGGAGGCACGCCGGAAATCTCTGGCTGGCGCTTACCCGCCGCGCGCCGTCGTTCGTCGTATGGTTGCCGCTGCGAGCCGGGCAACGGCACGACTTGCACTGCGCTTTGCCGGCGGATGAGTTCGACGTGCTGGCTCCGACATGGCAGGGCCGTCTCCCCGAGACGTGGTCGCTCCTCTTGCGGTTGGGTGACGACCCGCGGCCGGCCGTGCGGGCCACCTTCGTCCCGTGCGACGCGGCGCAGCCCGCCGTCGGCTGGACGGCGACCGGCGTAGAGGTGCGGCGGCGCTATCGCGGCCTCGGCCTGGAACCGATGCTCATGGAAAAGGCCGCATCTATTCTTGCGCGCAGAGGCGTGCAGCTCGTCGAACACCGTGACCGCCGTGACGGGGAGTAGCCTCGTTGCCCGTCTGCGCCGGGTGGTGCCTCTCGTCGTGCGGCAGCGGATCGAGAATAGCCGGCTCGTCGTGCGGCATCGCTCCCGCTTCGCCAACGTATTCCACTGCACCGTGTATCGAACCGGGAGTCAGTGGATGCGGCGCCTTCTGTCTGACTGGCGCGTGTACCGGTATTCGGGTCTCGTCTACGAGATGCGCTTCGAGCGCATCCTTGGCAGCGCTGAGCATCCGGATCGCACCGTCGCTCCCCGTTTCCCGTTCTCGGAGCCGTTCGCGCCGGGACTTATCGTCGGTTTGTACGCAAGTCACGAGGGTTACGCGCGTATTCCGAAAGCAGGCGACAACCGGACGTTCTTCGTCCTGCGCGATCCTCGCGACATCGTGGTCTCGCACTATTTCGCTTCGTTGCGTGACGATCGGGGGTCGGGTGCGCGTCGCGCTTCTCGGGTGCCGCGGGAGCCGGAAGCGGGCATGGCCTGGATGATGGAGTGGCTCGATGCGATCGGGTTGTTCACGGCGATGCGGTCGTGGGTTGAGCGCGGCGCCGGCGATCCCGGGACGCTCGTGCTCAGGTTCGAGGATCTGGTCGGTCCTCGGCAAGTCGAGGTTTTCGAGGCGTTGTTGGCACACTGCGACATCGCCATGCCGAGCGGGGTCGTGCGCGAACTGCTGGACGACTACACCTTTGCGGTGATATCGGGGGGCAGGCGTTCCGGCGAAGAGGACAGGTGGTCCCATTATCGCAAGGGGGTTGCCGGGGATTGGCGGAACCACCTGACGGCGGGGCACCTGGGAAAGTTCAGGTCGCTGACCGGGGACCTGGTCACGCTCGCGGGGTACGAAGGGTGAGTGAAGGCGCGAAGACGAGGAGGGATGAGTATGAGTGAACGCAAGCGGTGGCAGCGGCCTCAACTGGTCGTGCTGGTGCGCAGCCAACCGGAGGAAGTGGTGCTGACGGCGTGTAAGACCGGTACCAACGACCTCCCTGGCGGTCCGCTGGACGCGGACGTCCGTTGCGTGGATTTCCATCCGTTGTCGGGCTGCTTCGCTTGCAGCGGCGCAACGGCGTCCTAGCGGCGAGGTTGTCAGAGTCCGTGATCCGCGTCCGGGGTCCGTCGCCCGCGAGCGCCTGCTCCGGGCGCTGGACCAGGGACCACCCCGCCACGGGCGCGAGGGTCTGCCGTGCCGAGGTTGCGGTGGGTCGCTGTGGCGATGACAAGAGCCTACGTCTCGGCGCGTGAAATCCAGGACCTGCCGCTATGGGCCGCGCGTCGCGCCCGTCGCGCTCTGTTCTCGTTCGATTTGGAGATAACGGCTCGCTGCAACCTCGACTGTCGCCACTGCTACATCAACTTGTCCGCCGGCGACGCGCAGGCGCGGGCCCGCGAACTGAGCGCCGGCGAGATCGACGACATCGCCGCGCAGGCGGCCGAGCTCGGGGCTATGTGGTGTCTGATCACGGGCGGCGAGCCGCTGCTACGGCCCGATTTCCCGGACATCTACCTGGCACTGAAGCGCCGTGGCCTGTTGGTGTCGGTGTTTACCACGGCGACACTCGTCGACCGGGGCCACGTCGAACTGTTCCGCCATTACCCGCCGCGCGACCTCGAGGTGACCGTCTACGGGACGACACGCGAGACCTACGAGCGCGTGACGCGCCGCCCGGGTTCGTTCGATCGCTTCAGGCGCGGGTTGGACATGCTTCTTGCCGCCGGTGTGCCGGTCCGGCTCAAGGCGATGGCCCTGCGGTCCAACGTTGACGAGATGGGCGAGATCGCCCGGTTCTGCCGTGAGCGCACCAGGGACTTCTTCCGCTTCGACCCTCAGCTTCACTTGCGCTTCGACGGCAATCCGGCGCGCAACGCGGAGATCCGCGCCGAGCGCCTCTCTCCGCAGGAGGTCGTGGCACTGGAACGTTCGGATGCCGAACGGCTGGAGTCGATGGAGCGCGATTGCGCGCTCTTGATCGACCGCGACCGCGGCCACGACGTCTGCAACCATCTCTTCCACTGCGGCACCGGCAGGAACAGCTTCAACGTGGGCTACGACGGTACGTTCCGGTTATGCTCCTCGCTGTGGGCGCCGGGTACCACCTACGACCTGCGCCGGGGGAGCTTGCGCGACGCGTGGGAGAGCCTCGTGCCGAGAGTACGGGCGATGTGTTCCGCCGACCCGCGGTTCCTGGAGACTTGCCGGGCCTGCGAGCTGGTCAATCTCTGCCTGTGGTGCCCTGCCCACGCCCACCTGGAGACCGGGCGGCTGGACGGCGAGGCGCCGTTCTTTTGTGCCGTTGCGCGCGAACGGGCGCAGATGCTGGGATAGCTCCGCCGCTGTACCGCCGTTGCCGCGGACCGGGCCATCACGATGATCGATACCTGGCTTACCTACCTGCGGCAGGGTCTCGGGCGAGTCCCGACCGTGGACCCGCTGGCGCGGCGGGCCGGTAGGGCCGGGGCGGTGGCCAATCTGCGCAACCTGCGTCCGTTCGCCGTGCGTTACTGGAAACACGCGGCGGTGGGATCGGTCGCTGTTTTAGTGGCCTCGCTGCTGGGCCTGGTGCCGCCCCTGGTTACTCGGTACGTGGTCGACGACGTCATCCTGGATCGTCGGCTTGGCCTGCTGGCGGGGGCGGCGGCCGTACTGATCGGCGCGAAGCTGCTGGAGAAGCTGGCTGCGGCGGTCGACCAGTTCAGTTTTGCCCGCTTCGAGCAGGCGGTTCTGGTGGACATTCAGCGCGCCTTGCTGGATCGCGTGCTGCGCTTTCCCAAGTCGTTCTTCGACGACGAGCATACGGGCTATCTGATGTCGCGGCTGTCGGCCGACGTGCAGGGGTTGCGGTGGTTTTTTTCGCGCACTCTGGTCGGCCTTCTGAGCCAGTTCCTGCGCCTCGTGGGCAGCGCGGCCTTTCTCTTCTACCTCGATTGGCGGCTGGCGATCGCCGCCCTGGTGCCGCTGCCGGCGATGGCGGTCGGGGTGAGGTACTTCTCGCGCAAGACGCGCGTGCTGAGTCGCCAGAGCATGGAACAGCAGGGGAACGTCTGGCGGCGGGTGCAGGAGTCGCTTTCGGCGGCGACACTGATCAAAGCGCTCGCTTCGGAGGCGCGAACGGTGAAGAGCATGACGTCCGAGTGGCGTGCCGCGGCCCGGCTCGCGCTCGAGCAGAGTGCGGTCGGTTCGCTTGCCGGTGTCGCCGTCAACTTGCTCCCCGAAATGGCGCGCGTCGGTGTGCTTGTCGCCGGCGCCTACTGGGTAGTGCAAGACCGCTGGAGCCTCGGCTCGTTGCTGGCGTTCATCTCGTACGTCGGCTTCGTGTACGGACCGGTCCAGATCCTCGCCGCGGCCAATCTGCAGTTGCAGGGGGCGTTGGCCGCGCTCGAACGGGTCTCGGCCCTCTTCGACATCGTGCCCGAGGAGAATCCGGAGACCGGCCTGGCTGTCGATCGGTTGCGCGGCGAGGTGGTCTTCGACCGGGTGTCGTTTTCGTACGACCGGCGCGAGCCCGTTCTGGAAGACGTCTCGTTTCGTGTCGGCCCCGGCGAGCATGTCGGTATCGTCGGGCCGAGCGGGGCCGGGAAGACCACGCTCGCAAGCCTGATACTGCGCTTCTATCGGCCGACCCGAGGGGAGGTGTGGTTCGACGGCCGGCCGGCTTCCGATTATCGGCTCGACGCCTTGCGCCGGCGCATCGGTTACGTGCAGCAGAGTCCGTTGCTGCTCTCCGGGACGGTGATGGATAACCTGCGCTACGGACATCCCGATGCCGCTGCGGAGGAAGTGCTGCGCGCGGCGCGAGTGGCGGGCATCCACGAGTTCATTGCCGGCTTGCCCCGAGGATACGATTCGACGGTGGGCGAGCGGGGTATCAACTTTTCCGAGGGACAAAGACAGCGCCTGGCCCTTGCCCGGGCGTTGATCGGCGATCCGGATATACTGGTGTTGGACGAGCCCACATCGGCTTTGGACGCGCGGACGGAGCATTCGATCTTCGCGGCCTTGCCCTCACTGGTGCGCGAGAAGACGGTGTTCGTCGTGACCCACAGGCTCGCGACGGTGCGGCGCGCGGATTGGGTCCTGGTCTTGAACGACGGCCGCCTGGAGGCCTGCGGCGCCCACGCGGAACTGATCGAGAGCAGCGCCGTGTACAGTGCGCTGATTTACGAATTCCGTGTTTGATCGCATGGTGCGAAGAATTTCGGAATGCGGATTTCGGATTGCGGACGACGGATTCATGAGTTCCGCAATCCGCATTCCGCAATCCGCAATGGGTTGCGGGCGAAGCCCGCGCCGATGAACGATCGACATGCCGGCAACGGCGATGGTTTGGAAGAACAGCCCGGGCGGTTGGAGGCCCGGGGTGCCGTGCGCGTACAGGTTGCCGGCGGCTGGGTGGCCGCCGCCACTGCGGCGGGGCGTGAAGACAGATACTTCGTCGTCGACCGCTGGCGCGATCGCGAGGTTCAACTGGCGCAGACCAGCGACCAACTCGCCAGGGCGACCGATCTGATCAGCCGGTACGTCGCGACCCAGGTCGCGCAACAGATTCTCGCCGGGAACTACGGTGCCGTCGACCGCCACGAGCGCCGCGGAGCTGTCTCGCCAGCTCAAGGTTGCGACGGAACGGATCACCGCGACTGCCGCTGTACACTCCGCGGCTGATCAGCCGCGGAGCATCACAATCCGCCGAAGCCGCAGCTCTGGCCGTCCTGGTCGTTGCCCAGGGCTGTGGGATTGCCGCCCCTTCGGGGCTCCGGGTAGACGCCGAAGGGCGCCATTCAGTAAGCGCGTCACTCCGAGGCGAGTGCGTCGATGACCTCGTCGAGCCCTCGGGTATGGGCATGCAGATGAAGGACGATGGCACTCAGCTCGCCGAGGATGTCGCTGCAATCGCGGCGCAGGGCGCGCGCCTTGGCGAGCTGCTGCAGCAGCAGGAGCACCCTCGCGCACTCCTCTCCAAGCTCAGCCAATTCCCCTTCGACCGGCTCGGCCTCATGGGCCTTCGCCGTCGCCGTTCTCTTCATCTTCGTTCTCCAAGGCGCTTCCGCGCCCGATCGATGCCATCTCGAAAGGCTCGAATCTCGGTTTCCAGGTGGCGGATGCGGCCCCCGTCCGGCTGCGCCCGCGCGCGTTCGAGCAGGATCTTCGTCCCATGCTCCCGGATGCGTTGCTCCAAAGTGTTTAACTTCTTCAGTACTCCGGTTCATTAATTCGGCAGCGTATTCCGTTCGCCCCGAGTAGCACCATCTTTCCGGCGGCGTATCGAGGG
>JAKLJW010000070.1 GCA_023150935.1 Candidatus Binatia bacterium
GGGGCGAACGGGCTGGTTGTTCGCTTTGGGTTGCGGGCGGTAGCCCGCGCTGAGCGACGGACGACGAGTCCTCTACCCGACCAGCCTCAGCTTCGCATGGGCGTCGAGCATCTTCTCGCGGATCGGCACGCCGGCAGGACAGGTCGCCGTGCACGGCGCTGTGCAGGTCGCGCACGCGCTCGCACCGCGGTCGAGGCGCGCGTAGAGGCGCATACCTTCCTTCTCCCAGCCGTAGTCCTGGAAGTACATGCGGTAACGCATGATGTCATTGATCGGCAACCCCTCGGGACAACTGCTCAGGCAGGCCCCGCAATGCGGCTGACAGTAATCGCCGGCCACCAGGCGGTCGTACTTCTGCAACCGCGCCAGGTCGTCCGGGCGCGGCCGGGTGCCCGAGGCGGCAACATACTCCTCGACCTGATCGTGGGTGGCGATCGAGATCACCAGGCAGGACACGCACGGGTTCGACAGCACCCAGCGAAATGCCGCGTGGGAGTATGCACCCGAATCGTCACGGAAGCCGGCCAGGTTCTCGTGCTTGGCACCTTTCAGGGTCTTCATGGCAACGATACCGATATCCTGCGCCTTCGCCTTCTGCAGGATCGCTTCCATCTGCGACCACATGCCGTGGTGATAAGCCAGCATCATCACGTCGAAGCGCCCGGAGTCGATGGCCGCGTTGGCCACCGCCTCGAGATTCGGCGTGTGCGTGCTCACTCCCATGAACCGTGCCTTGCCCTGCTCCTTGAGGCGATCGAACGCCTCGTGGATGTTGGGCGCGAGCAGCCGCTCCACGCGGTCGCAGGAATGAATGTGGATCAGGTCGACGTAGTCCGTCTGTAAGCGGCGGAGACTGGCCTCGACGGCTTCCATCACCTTCGGCACCGGCGTGTCATTGGGCAGATGCCCGTCGGCGACGCAAAACTTGGTCGCCAGAAACACCTTGTCGCGCCGGCCCTTCATCGCTTCCCCCAGCACTCGTTCCGACCCGGTCTGCGCGTAGTCGGGGGCGGTGTCGAAGTAGGTGATGCCACGGTCGAGCGCTGCCCGGGCAACCGCGACGTCGCTGATGCGTCCGGAACCCAGGGATATGTCCGACACCATCGCGTTAGTGCGCCCCAGCCGGCGATAACTGACGATCCGTGCATCGCGCCAGGCGTCCGGCCGGTTCTTCGCGTCCTTCTCGACCTCCGTGAAGAACATACTCCGCGCTACCGGAACCCACCCCAGGTTGCGGCCGACGGCCAACCCGAAACCGCCCGCAATCGCGCCGATGCCGGTGCCGGCGGCGCCCATGGTCCGCAGCACCGCACGCCGCGTCGGTGCGGCGGCGAGACGTTCCGAACGCGCCTGCGCCAGCGCCTCCAGCAGCCAGCCGGGGGCCGGCCCGCCGCATTTCTCGCACACCTGTTGCCGCCAACGCGCGAACCCGGCGATGACCGCGCAAACCAGGACCACGGCCGGAACCGCGACCTTCCAGCCCGGCAACAGACTGCGCTGCACCCCCTCGACCAGGTCGTGGAGGTACTGCCCACCGAAAACATAGGCCAACCCGAACCCCAGCAAGTACAGGCCGACAACCGGCAAACGGCGCACGCGGACCACCCGGTCCACCCGCTGCGCATTGCATCGCGGACAGGTCATTGCGTAAGCCTCCTGCTCTAAGTGACGATGAAACGATACCGGGGCGACCGCGGGGAGTCTATGGAGGGCTTGGGGGGGGGGGCGGAACTTCGGCGGGGCGAGTTACACGAGCCAGAGCCACCGGATCGCACCGCCCGTCGCTCCGACTCCGAACACGGGCTCGTGTAACTCGCCCTCCGACCCATTTCGCCCCGAGGAGATCAAGACCCCAGGACCCCAGGACCTCACGCCCAATTTGTCTCCCCCCGCCACCCTGTGGTAGTTGCCGCCCATCGTCCATGGACCGCGCCAGCAACAGCGCCCGCTACATCGTCGTCGAGGGACCGATAGGCGTCGGCAAGACGACCCTGGCCCGTCTGCTCGCCGACGCGTTCGACGCCCGATTGGTGCTCGAACAGGTCGACGACAATCCGTTCCTGCGCCGGTTCTACGAGGACCCGGGCGGTTACGCCTTTCAGACCCAGCTCTACTTTCTACTCAGCCGCTACCGGCAGCAGCAGCAGCTTGCCCAGCAGGACCTGTTCAACCAGAGCACCGTCGCCGACTATTTGTTTGCCAAGGACCAGATCTTCGCCCAGGCGAACCTCGATGCCGAAGAACTCGCTCTCTATCGCCAGCTCTTCCATCTACTCGACGCCCGCTTGCCAAAACCGGATCTCGTAGTGTACTTACAGGCTTCCGGCGACGTGCTCTACGAACGGCTGCGCCGGCGCGATCGGGATTACGAGAGACGCATATCGCCCGAATACTTGGAAAGAATAGCGGAGACGTATCGGGACTTTTTCTTTGCGTACGATGAAACACCCCTGCTGGTGGTCAACAGTTCCGCGGTGGACTTCGTCGCTCACTCGGACGAGTTGGCCGACCTGATCCGCGAGATCAGGAGCATGGGGCGCGGTGTGCAACATTATATTCCGCTTGGATCCAGATAACCCCGGCCGGCGCCGGAGTTAGGACCGAGACGGAGCGTCCCCGACACGGATCGGGGATTCGCAGCCATCGGAACGGCGTGTGCCGGGCGACAACAGGTGTCGACCCGGGACCCCACGGGCGGACCGAAGCTACGAAGCGGCACTATGCCAGCCCTCCGGCTGCGGTCGAGTCGGAGGGCTTTTCTATTATGGAGCGCAAAATCACGGTCCCGGAACTCGTGAGGCGCAAAGGCAGCAGCGACCCCATCGTGGCGCTGACCGCCTACGACTTCCCCTTCGCGCGCATTGCCGACCAGGCGGGCGTCGACCTCCTGCTGGTGGGCGACTCGCTCGGCATGGTCGTCCAGGGCATGGACACCACCCTGCCGGTGACGATGGACGAGATGGTCTACCACTGCCGCATGGTGGCGCGCGGCCGTCAGCGCGCCTTGCTGGTCGGCGACCTGCCGTTCCTGTCCTATCAGGTGTCGACTGCCGAGGCGGTGGCCAATGCCGGGCGCCTGCTCAAAGACGGCGGTGCCGAGGCGGTGAAGCTCGAGGGCGGGATCGCCATGGCCGAAACGATCCGCGCCATCAGCGGCGTCGACATCCCGGTCATGGGTCACATCGGCCTGACTCCGCAGTCCGTGCACCGCATGGGCGGGCACAAGGTTCAGGGCCGCAAGCGCGGCGACCGACCCGGCGAACGCGACCGGGTGATCGAGGATGCGCTCGCCGTCGAAGAAGCGGGCGCCTTTGCCGTCGTGCTCGAAGGGATCCCCATGGACCTCGCCGCCGAGATCACCGGCCGCCTCTCGATCCCCACCGTCGGCATCGGCGCCGGCCCCCACTGCGACGGCCAGATCCTCGTGCTCCACGACGTCCTCGGGCTCTGTGACCGGACCTCGCCGCGCTTCGCGAAACGCTACGCCGCGCTGTGGGACACCGCCCGCGACGCCATCGGAGCCTATGCCGCCGAGGTGCGTACGCGGCGCTTCCCAACCGAGGCGCACGCCTTCCGTTCCCTTGCGAGCGTTCCCCGGGGGGATCGGATCCTGGCGGACGCGTAGCGGAGCCGGACAAGGAGGCAAGGAGTCGAGAACTCGAAGGTCCGCGGCGCCGAGGAGTTACAAGGCCAGACCGGCGTTCTTCAGACGCAGAGCGACCCCACCCCTCGGCTTATCGACGGCTCGACCCGCCAATGGACGTCCTCAACGCCGTAACCGCCATGCAGCAGTGGTCCGAGGCCCGGCGCGCCGCCGGTCGCCGCATCGGCTTCGTGCCGACCATGGGCTATCTGCACGAAGGGCATCTGAGTTTGATCCACGAAGCGCGGCGGCGCAGCGATTGCGTGGTCGCATCCATCTTCGTCAATCCGCTGCAGTTCGGCGCCCACGAGGATCTGACCAGATACCCGTCGGGCATTCCGCGAGACACCGAATTGCTCGCCGGCGCAGGCACGGATGTCCTCTTCCTGCCGGCGGTCGAGGCCATGTACCCGCCCGGCGCGCAGACGACCGTAGTTGTGGATCGACTGACCCGCGGCCTGTGCGGCGCCAGTCGCCCGACGCACTTCCGCGGCGTGACGACGGTGGTGGCCAAGCTGTTCAACATCGTAAAACCGCACGTCGCCGTCTTCGGCCGCAAGGACTACCAGCAATACGCGGTCATCAAGCGCATGGTCGCCGACCTCGACTTCGACATCGAGATCGTCGGCGCTCCGCTGGTGCGCGAAGCGGACGGACTCGCGATGAGTTCGCGCAACGCCTACTTATCGACCGCCGAGCGCAAGGCGGCCCTCTGCCTCTCGCGCGCACTGCGGCACGCGGCGGCGCTGGTCGACGCCGGCGAAACCGATGCGGGCAAGGTGCTCGACGGTGTGCGCGAGCGTATCGGCAGCGAACCGCTCGCCCATCTCGACTACGCCGAGCTGGTCGATGCCGACACCCTGGAAGCGGTGGCGGCGGTAAGCGGCCGCACCCTGCTCGCCGTGGCCGCGTTCGTGGGCAAGACCCGCCTCATCGACAACCTCGTCCTGAACGAACCCGCGGACAACCGGCGATGACCACCGACCGATCCCGCGGCCGCGACAGTTGGGATTCGAAAACCCGGATCGAGGACTTTGGAATCGAGACTTGCGACCTGGAACTTTCCACCGGAGGCAACTGAGATGCGCACCATGCTGCGAGGCAAGATCCACCGCGCCACGGTAACCGGCGCCGACTTGCACTACGAGGGCAGCGTTACAATCGACGTCGATCTGCTCGAGCGAGCCGACATCCTGCCCCACGAGCAGGTGGATATCTGGAACGTCACCAACGGCGAGCGCTTCACGACGTACGCCCTCGCCGGGCGGCGCGGTTCGGGCGTGGTGTGCATCAACGGCGCCGCGGCTCACCGAGCCAGCCGCGGCGACCTGGTCATTATCGCCGCGTGGGCCGCAGTTCGGGATGACGAAGCCCGGGCCTGGACACCGCGTTGCGTCTTCGTCGACGCGCGCAATCGCCCGGTAACGGAACGCGGCGAGCGCGCCGGGCAGGCCGAGGTGGCGGACGCGTGGGGGTGAGGAGGCCTCACCTGCCCGCGAAGCGCGGCGCCCGTTTTTCCATGAACGACTGAATGCCTTCCATAAAGTCCTGCGAGCGGAAGAGCAGCATGAGTTGCATGAGCACGTGGTGCGAGTGCGACTCGAAGTCCTGCGAGAGCCCGTGGCGGTAGAGGCGTTTCATCGCCTGGATGGCCAGCGGGGCGTTGTTGGCGATTTTGGTCGCCCAGTCACGCACTTCGTCCAACAGCCGATCGGCGGGCACGACCTTGTTGACCAGCCCGAGCTCAAGAGCGCGCAGTGCCGGCAGGTCGTCGCCCAGGAAACCTATCTCGCAGGCCTTCGCCCAGCCGACGAGCCGCGGCAGGTACCAGGTCCCGCCGCTTTCCGGAATGACCGCGCGGCGGGCAAAGCCCGGAATCAGCTTCGTCGCCTCGCTCATCACGCGCATGTCGCACCCGAGGGCGAGGTCGAGACCGTAACCGGCCGCCGGACCGTTGATGGCGGCGATGATGGGCGTGTCGAGTTCGTTGAGCACCGTGGTCGGCAGGTTGCGCGTGTTGAAGTGCTGCGCCCCACCTCCGGGAGAGAGCACGCCAGTGCCGCCGATGCCCTTCCCAGCCGCGGCATCCTTCAGGTCCAGACCGCTGCAGAAACCACGCCCGGCCCCCGTGAGAACGATGACCCGAACGTCGGTATCGGCGTCGGCTTCGCCGAGGCGCTGCGTCAACAGATCGAGCATCTCGAAACTGATGGCGTTCAGCCGCTCCGGGCGGTTCAGGGTTATGGTCGCGACGTGGTCGGCCTTGTCGTAGAGCAGGTCTGGCATGTCGGGTCCTCCAGGCTAGGCAACTGCCTGCGACGCAAGCCTGGGTCAAGGTACGCGCCCGGCGCGCCGCGGCCGGTTAGCGGGTAACCGGCGGGTCACGATATGTTCGGTTTACGTGGGCCGGGCGCTGGAGTATACGCGGCGCCGTGGCGGACACCGAAGGGCGGTTTCACCTCCCGCGCCGCTCTCGCCCGTTCTTCGCTGGCGGCATTGAGCCCGTCTACCTGGTTTGCCTTGCTCCCGGCTACAAGCCCTATAGGGGTGGCGGCGTCGAGCCACAGCCTCCAATCGTGCGTCTTCGACCACTGACTCAAGAAGAGCGGCACCTGGGCGCGAGCGGAAGTGCGTGGGTTGGGTCGATTCCGGACACGATGCTTCGCTCATTCGAGACTTCTATCAACGTGCCCCGCGAACAGATGGGACTCTCGCCGATCAAGTTCGCATCTGGGGACTTGGATCCGAGGCAGCCATGACATCGACGAGGCTTACTTCGCTTATAGGCCTGAGCGGCCCGTGCACATGGGGTCACATCGTGCGAGTACGTCAGTCTGCATCAGTTAAGGTCCTGATCTCCGTCATCCCCCCCCCCGAACAGGTTTCGCGCTAGCGTTCGCCCGGCCTGGAGGGGTGATCATGCGGCAAACGACCGGACGTGGGCGATCGCAGGGTACAGCCGCAAATGCTGGGGGTCGCACTGCGCGACGGCGAGCCCGTGCGAAGGATCGGCGGCGCCGGCGGTGGCGGCTCGGAGCGGCGATCTTTCTGACACTCGTCGTCGGTGTGACGGCATACTTGGTGGCGCCGTTGGGATCGGGAGTGCGCCCCGCACTTGCGCAGGTTCTGCGCGGGATGCGCACACCGCCCCGCTTGCTCACCGAAGCCGAGGTTGAAGCCGGCCTTGTGCATCGACTGGAGGCGATGCGGCAACGGCGGGTGTATTTGGTGGAACGTGCCGCCGAACGCCAGGCGGCGGCCGGAGAACGTCGATCGCCGGCTTCCGAGCGGCAACCGCTGCCACGCAATCCGGAACCGATTCCCGGCGACGGGTCGACGCCGTTTACCGGCCTGGCGCAGGCACCCGAGGCCAGCCTGTTCGTCGGCGCGGCGACGACGTCGATCCCGATCGAGGTCCCCCCGAGCCGGAAGGGCATGACGCCGAAGCTCGCCCTCATTTCTTAATCGCCGGGTTCGGCCGTGGAGAAGTGCTGGAGTTTGCTCAACCGCGAGCGCGCGCATCGCCGAGAATGCGATGTAGTAGCGACTTCGAGCCCTTGTTGGGCTTGCGGCGACGGCCGTAGAATGGGCGCGCAGCGGAGGTGGGGCGCTGTATATCTGGCAGTCGGTAAGACACAAATGGGGGCAAGACAGATGGGGCTGGCGGTTGGAGGCTGGGGCTTCGTTGAGCGAACCTGAGCCATTTCGGGCCCCTGGCGAGGTGCCTCCCCCTCGGGACCGTACCGGGGCGTCGAGGACCGGCGCGCCCCATCGGGATGCAGAGCGTTTGTGCGGGCTATCCGCCGACGGTGAAAAAGGGTGCGATCGCGTTGGCGAAAGCCTGCATTTGCCCGCGGGTACGCGGTGGACTAGACTAACAAAACTTAGTCCGCTGGAGGGCGCGATGCGCACGGTCAATATTCACGAAGCCAAGACCCAGCTCTCGCGGCTGGTCGATCGGGCGGCGAAGGGCGAGCCCTTCGTCATCGCCAGGGCCGGCAAACCGCTGGTGAAGGTCATGCCGCTGGATGCGCCGGAAGCGGGCGAGAAGAAACGCCTCGGCTTCATGGCCGGGCAGATCAGCGTGCCCGACGATTTCGACCGTATGGGCGCGGCGGAAATCGAACGGGTCTTCACCGGCTCATGAAGCTGCTGCTCGATACGCACCTGCTGTTGTGGGCCGCCGGCGCGCCGAAGCGCTTGCCGGCGGTTGCACGCAAGCTGATCAACGATTCGCGCAACGAACTGCTGTTCAGCGTGGCTAGCCTTTGGGAAATCGTCATCAAGCGCAGCCTCGGGCGGGACGACTTCCGCGTCGATCCGCGCGTGCTGCGCCGCGGCCTGCTCGACAACGGCTACGCCGAACTGGCCATCCGCGGCGAGCATGCGCTGGCCGTAGACAGCCTGCAGCCGATCCACAAGGACCCGTTCGACCGGCTGCTCCTTGCCCAGGCGCAGGTCGAGAGCGTAACACTCCTCACGGCCGATCCGCTGCTGGGGCGATATCCGGGCCCGATTCGCTGCGTTTGACAGTGGCCAGAACGTAGTCCAAATCGCCCCTTTACAGGCCAGAGAGAGGGGTGCGGAGGGACGGTGCGCGATTCGGACAGTTCTGCCGCCGGACCCCCGCTTTCGCCAGGGTGACGGATTCCGTCGTGTCCTCATCGGGTTGCGGACTAAGCCCGCGCTGAGGGTTGAGCGTTCCTCCCTGGCGGATGCTACCGTGCCGCCGATGGCCGACACCAGGGAACGTTTGGCTGCGCAGCGCGATGTCGCCGTGAATCGCCGGGCGCGGCACGATTACTTCATCGAGGAAACCATCGAGGCGGGGCTCGTGCTGACGGGCAGCGAGGTGAAATCGCTGCGTGACGGCAAGGCGCAGCTCAAGGACAGCTACGGGCGCATCAGTCGGGGCGAGGTATTCCTGTTCAACGCTCACATCAACGAGTACACACCGGCATCGCGCTTCGGCCACGATCCGCGCCGAACCCGCAAGCTGCTGCTGCACCGGCGCGAGATCGAGAGACTCGGCGGCAAGATCAAAGAGAAGGGACTGACTCTGGTGCCGCTGCGGATCTACTTCAAACACGGGCGCGCCAAGGTCGAACTCGGACTCGGTCGCGGCAAGAAACTCTACGACAAGCGCGAGGCCATTAAGGAGCGCGAGACCAGGCGCGAAGTCGAACGCGCCGTCAGGGGGCGGTGAGAACGCCGGCCTCCGGGAGCCCCTTCGCCACCGGCCCACCTGCGACGGTACGGCGCAACCCGGCGCGCCGCACCGCGCGCAGTTGCACGGGACCGAACGCCAGCGGTATCGCCCCGACGATGCCATGGAACAGCGCCACGAACCCGAGCACCAGCGACAGCACCAGCGCCGCCTCCGTTTCGACGCCGAGCGCCGGCAGAACCGACACCATCACGCTTTCCCTTATTCCCCAGCCGGCGATCGAGAGCGGCACCGCCGAAACCAGCATGACCAGCGGCACCAGCACCAGGCAGTCGCGCAGATGGACCGGCAAGCCCATGTCTCGCGCAACCATCCACAGCGCCCCGGCCCCGGCAACGTGCGCTGCCAGCGACATGCCGTTGACCCGCGAACCCGTGCCCGGCGCCAGCAGCACCGCACGCGCCGTTGCCGACAACGTCGCCATCTCGGCCAGCAGCCGCCAGCGCCGCCAGCGCGCGGGCATGGCATCGCCGCCGAAGAGCGCCACGGTGCCGACAAGACCGCCGGCCAGAACCGCGAAGATGGCGCTCAACGCACCGGCATCGTCGAACCGAATCAATATCCACGGCACGCCCGCAACCAGCATGAAGACCAGCACGACAACGGCGCTTGCCCGATCGAGGAACACGCCCCGCAAGGCCGCTCCGCCCGAGTGACCCTCTTGATACAACCAGTAAGCGCGGTAAGCGTCGCCCCCGACGAACGACGGAAACGCCTGCCCGAGACACAACGCACCGTACGATACGTGCAGACCCCGCCAGAACCCGAACCCCCGGCCAAGCTGCCGCTGAATCCAGATCCACCGCTGCACACAGAGCGCCTTCTGCAAGAAGGCCACACCGAGCGCGACCAGAAGCGAGACCGCACTCAGCGATTCCACTGCCCTGCCGATTGCCGTCAGGTCGACTCGCCGGCCAATCAACGCCACGAGACCAACCGAGACGCCCAGCCTGATCAGCAGAGAAGCGGAGTAGCGCAGCCTCATAGCTTCATCCGTCGAGCACCGTTCCCGCACGTGCCCCCTCGTTCCGCATCTTGGTGGGGGCATTATCGAAAGTCAAAGCGCATCGTGCGGGGCTGACACATGGATCGTCCGCCGGCGGCACGGCACGCCCCATTGACCGGCGTTCCGTGCCGGCACGTCGATTACCCACCCCAAATCGCACCGCCGTCCGAACGCCGGGTCAGCGACTTCCCGATCGACGCGCCGGCACGACCTGAGGCTACCAATCGGGGCACGCCGTGCCGTATCGCGACGACGGGGCAGGCTGTCCATCAAATAATTGATCTTTTCTCTTTACTGAGTCCGCGGGACTGTGGTAACGAATCGAAACGCTAGGGGATGCCTACGCGGCGAGAAGCCGCGGACACAGGGGGCAGGATGGTCGGAACGCACAACCTTCTACACACAAGCCGCGGCGGAGGCGCGCCCACGCGGTTGTGCCCCTGTGCGGCGATCGCGGCCCGGACGCGCACGGTAAAGGAGGCGAGATGAGCGGGAAGAAAACGGAACTCCCCTCACTGCGGAAGAGCCCCCTCGAGTTCTTGAGCCGCGACGAGGCACGCCAGGCAATCAACCCCGACGCTACGCTCGATGCCTCGGATGCAGCAGAGGCCCTACGCACCCAACCGCACAATGAAAAGATGCTGCTCGCGCAGCACATGTCGCATGCCAGTCACGGTTCGCACGGTAGCCACGGCTCTCATGGCAGCCACGGTTCGCACGGCAGTCACGGTTCCCACGGTAGCCACGGTTCCCACGGTAGCCACGGTTCCCACGGCAGCCATGGTTCCCACGGCAGTCATGGTTCGCACGGCAGTCATGGTTCGCACGGTAGCCACGGTTCCCACGGCAGCCACGGTTCCCACGGGTCGTGGTAGGCACGCGACTATATTCGGTAGCGAGAGGAATTTTCCCGGGGGGATGTAAGGCAGTTGGGTAGCGGCAAGAAGAATAAGGTTAGCCAGGGCCGAATCCGAGAAGTCAAACCGAGCAGCTAACGATTACCGATTCGAACTGGAAGCGGGCATCGTCATCGTGCGGGCACGATGACATTGGTGCCGGGCGGGACTCGTTAAGGAGGTGCGAAATGCTTTCGCGACGTGAACTGGTGAGTCGGCTTGCCGCCGGGGCGGCGGTAGCCGCGGCGGCCGGCGCCGGGACGGCAGGGGTGGCGCTGGCACGCAGCCGGGGCGC
>JAKLJW010000071.1 GCA_023150935.1 Candidatus Binatia bacterium
CCGGCTTTCGCCGGGACAAGCTTCGCGGGGGTGGCGGCTTACGGGCATGCAGACATCTGTTAGCGCCGGATTAGGGGGCGGCGACCGGGGCCCCGGGGGCCGGGTTGCGGAAGCGCGGTGTCGGGAATAGAAACGGGCGGCCGGGGGCGGTGGTCAGTGGTCGGTGGGTAGTGGGTAGTGGGTAGTGGAGAACGACTTACGAGTTACTTCCAGCCTCCTTTTCCGATGATCCCCTACACTGCCATCGCGGGCCTCGGAATCACGCAGCAGGGCAAGGTCTACGACCGCAACCACGTGGGGTTTGCGGTGGAGGCGGTGCAGTTGGCGCTGGCCGATGCGGGCCTCGATCGCGGCGACCTGGACGGTTTGCTGTTGAACCCCGGGCTGAGCTGGGGAGAGGCGGCGATGGGTTCCTTTCAGTTGCAGCAGGCGATGGGCCTGCGCAACCTGCGCTTGTCCGCCACCATGAATGCCGGCGGAGCTACGGCGGCGGCGATGATTCAGCACGCCGGCGGAGCGATCGCGGCCGGCATGTGCACCACCGTAGCGTGCGTGTTCTCCGACGCCCCGTTGAAGCCGCCGAAACCGCAAGGCGCCGAAAAAGGCGGGGGCGGGTCGGCGGGGGCGTACGGTTTCGCGCGCGGACTCGACGCCGCGTACGGGCAGTTCGGCATCAACGCCATGTACGCCATGGTGGCGCGCCGCCACATGCACGTTTACGGCACCAGCAACGACCATTTCGGTGCCGTGGCGGTAGCGCAACGGCAGTGGGCAAACCGCAACCCGGCGGCCCAGCTACACGAAACGCCGCTGACGCTGGAGGACTATCACCGCTCGCGCTGGGTGGTGGAGCCGTTCCACCTGCTCGACTGCTGCCTGGTTTCGAACGGCGGCGTCGCCGTGATCGTGACGTCCGCGGAACGGGCGCGCGACTTGAAGCGTCCTCCGGTATACGTCCGCGGCATGGGGCAGGGGCACCCGGGCGGAGACCCGGCGGAGACGTTGACGTCGGGTGCGGTGCTGGCGAAGGAGACTGCGTTGCGCATGGCCGGGCTGACGCTGGCGGATGTCGACGTGGTCGAACTCTACGATTGCTACACGTTTACGGTGATCGTCTGTCTGGAGGACTACGGCTTCTGCAAGAAAGGCGAGGGCGGACCGTTCGTGGCCGACGGCAAGACGGCGCCGGGCGGCGCGCTGCCGGTGAACACTGGCGGCGGCCAGCTTTCTTCGTTCTATATGTGGGGGATGACCCCGATTTCGGAAGCGGTGATTCAACTGCGTGGCGACGGCGCCGCGCGACAGGTGCCCGACGCGAGGGTGGCCCTGGTCAGCGGTAACGGAGGAATTCTCTCGACGCATTCGACGTTGATCTTGTCTGGTGAACGGTGAGTCGGGGTCTTGAGGTCTTGAGGTCTTGGGGTCTTGAGGTCTTGGGGTCTTGGGGTCTTGAGGTCTTGAGGTCTTGAGGTCTTGAGGCCGGGGGGCCTGGAGCCCCTAGGACCCCAGGACCCCAGGACCCCAGGACCCCACGACCCCACGACCCCAGGACCCCACGACCCCAGGACCCCCATGCCCCCCTACACCAAGCCGATTCCCACCGTTACTCCCGAGCTGCGGCCGTTCTTCGAAGCGGCGAAGCGGCGTGAGCTGGTCGTGCAGCGCTGCCGCGGGTGCGGAACATATCGATTCCCGGCGCGGGAGTTGTGCTCGAACTGCCTGTCGCGCGCGAGCGAGTGGGTACGCGTCAGCGGCGCCGGCGAGGTCTTCAGCTTCAACGTTATGCACCAGGTCTACCATCCGGGGTTCGCCGGCGAAGTGCCGTACGCGGTTGTGATCGTCAAGCTCGCGGAAGGTGCGAAGATGACGTCGAACCTCGTCGGTGTGCTGCCGGGCGACATTCGGATCGGGATGCCGGTGCGGGTTGTATTCGAGGACATCAGTGACGAGGTGACGTTGCCCAGGTTCGCTGCGGTGTCGTCGCCGGGTGTATAGTCGGTCGCGGAGGTACGGGTGAACGCGTCGGTGGGGTCCATCACGGGCGAGCCGAAGTACGCCGAAAATATTCGATGCCGTCGGTTTCGTTATTACCGGCGGCAGCAGCGTTCGCCGACGGCGCGCACGTACTGGAGATAGTACTCGAAGTCCTCGAGCGACACGTCCGGCGGAACCTGGTGGTCGATCGCCGGGATGTAGCCACCGTCGTGCAGTAGCGCCGGTACCCTGGCGTCGACCTCGGCGCGGATTGCCGCGCGATCCCGCGCAAGCACGCGCTTGTCGAGGCCGCCTTCGATGACGACCCGCCTTCCATAGCGCCGGCGAACATCGAGTACGTCCATGCCGGCCTGCACCTCGAATGGCAGGAACATGTTGATCCCGGCCTCGACGAACAGCGGAATCAGGAGGGCGAAGTTGCCGTCGCTGTCCACCTGGAACACCTCGATGCCGCTGCTGCGGGCGCGGTCGATCGCGCGAGCATAGTAAGGGCTCATGAACGTGCGGAACATCGCAGGTCCGATCATGGGACCGTTGCGGTACGCCATGTCCTCCCACAGATACACGGCGTCGACGGGGGTCGCGGCGGCGATGGTTTCGAGGATGCCGCCGTACAGGGTCGTCCATTGCTCGCCAATGGCGTGCACGAGTTCCGGGTTTTCGATGTACGCGGCCATGAGGTTCTCGAACCCGAGCAGGTGTCTCGCGAATCCGAACAGGCCGCAGACGTAGACAACGACCGGAACGTCGACGGTACGGTAGGCCTCGGCGCGCTCCGCCCAGTCGGCGCCGAGGCGGTTCGGCGTCGCCGGGTCGAGCCGCTCGCGGATGACCTCGAAGGAACGCATGTCGGTCATCGGGAAAGCCAGGAACTCCGGCAGGGCCGACTGCCGATTGGTGAACTCCTTCTGGGTGATCCCGGCCGCGGTGCGGCGGATCCGGTAGAGATCGGTTTCCGCGATCACCTGCTCCTCGAAGGCAGGAAAGAAGCCGGGGTCTTCGTGATTGCCGACGAAGATCGGGATGCGCAGGTCCATCCCGAAGTATGCCGAAGTCAGATAGCCGTCGACGTCGATAGGCAGACCTTCATTGTGCCAGCGGGCGGTGGTTTCCGGCCAGAAGCCGATGGTCTCCCAGCGAAAGGGCCGGTCTGTGGGTTCGAACCGGCAGGTGGCGCAGAATCTCTCGCGGGCGTTCATCGCCGGCTGCCCCGGTCACGCGGCGATGAAGCGCTTTGCCAGTTCCACGGCGGCGTAGGCGTCGGCGCCGTAGCCGTCGGCGGCGATCTCATCGGCGAAGGAGTCGGTGATGGGCGCGCCGCCGACGATGACCTTGACCCGATCGCGCAGCGCCGCGGTGCGCAGCGCGTCGATGGTCGCGGGCATCGACAGCATGGTCGTCGTGAGCAGGGCCGACATGCCGACGATCTGCGGCTGATGATCGCGCACCGCTTCGACGAAGCGTTCGGGGGCGACGTCGACGCCGAGGTCGATGACCTCGAAGCCGGCGCCTTCGAGCATGATCTTGACGAGGTTCTTGCCGATGTCGTGCAGATCGCCGCGGACCGTGCCGATGACGACGCGGCCAATGGTCTGGAAAGCTCCGGGCACGAGGGCGGGTCGCAGGATGCCAAGGCAGGCGCGCATGGCTCGCGATGCGACCAGCAGTTCGGGCACGAAGTATTCGCCGTTCTTGAACTTCTCGCCGACGATCGCCATTGCCGGGATGAGGGCCTGTCGAATGAGGTTACCGGCGTCCTCGCCGGCCTCGAGGGCCTGCCTGGTCAGCGCCTCGGCGTTGAGGCGATTCCCGGTTTCTACCGCGTTCTGCAGTTCGTCGATTACGGACATCGTCAACCTCCTGGGATTCGTGCTCACTGCGTAACTTCGAGCACACAACACGGAGCACGGAACCAAACAGGTGACCGAAGGGTGCGCCGAGATGGTGGCCCGCGGACGCTATATACGAACTTGGGTGTCCGAGGAACCCACCTGGGCGGCAGGACGTTAGCGATCCGCGGGGGATCGGGCTATGAGATGCTCATGAAGGACACGTACACCGCGGTGATCAAGCAGTCGGGAGACTGGTGGATCGGGTGGATCGAAGAGGTGCCGGGCGTTAATTGTCAGGAGGCTACGCGCGAGGAGTTGGTCGATACTCTCCGAGTGACCTTGCGCGAGGCACTGGAGTTCAATCGACATGAGGCACTCGAAGCAGCCGGAGAAGGATTTGACGAGGAATCGATCGCGCTATGAAGCGTGGCGATTTGCTTCGCCACCTGCGGACCAACGGCTGTGCCTTGCTACGGGAAGGTGCGCGCCATTCTTGGTGGCACAATTCGGCACAGAACAAGCGTTCCTCTATTCCACGGCACAATGAGGTCGATGATGGCCTCGCCCGGAAGATATGCAAGGACCTCGGCATTCCATTTGTGAGGTGATCGCTGACGAACGCGTCGAGCCGAGCCGCCCGGCTTGGCCGCCAGCGCCGCGCCAGCCCCGCCCATCGCTTCCGCGTCCCAGTATCCATGCCGCGCCGCTTTTGTGGCGCGGATCGTCCCCCCATCCCCCCGCGCCGGCACCAGACGCGGTTGCCCGAACGGATGCCTTCGCGGTCGTAGCCCGCAGGGCCTGTCCACGGACCGGGGGATCCGAGGAAAACGGTTCGTAGCGGTTGACGGCGAGGTTGCGGAAGCCCATGAGAGGACGATGAGTGCACGCCGCTGGCTCGATTCGCTTCTGGCCGACGGGCCGGTGCTGACGGATGGCGCATGGGGCACCGAGCTGCAACGCCAGGGGCTCGCGCCGGGCGAACCGGCGGACCTCTGGAATACGGCTTACCCGGATCGTGTCGAGTCCGTGGCGCGGGCCTACGTCGACGCCGGCAGCCGCATCATTCTCACGAACACCTTCGGTGCCAATCGCATCGCCCTCGAACGATACGGCGCGGCGGGGCGGGTCGAGGAGGTGAACCGCGCCGGGGTCGAGATCTCGCTACGGGCAGCGCAAGGGCGCGCGCGGGTGTTCGCGTCGATGGGTCCGAGCGGAAAGATGCTGCTGGCCGGCGAGGTCGACGAGGCGGTGCTGGCGGCGGGTTTCTGCGAGCAGGCCGGCGTACTGGCGGCCGCCGGCGCGGACGGTATCGTCGTGGAGACGATGACCGACCTCGATGAGGCGCGGATTGCCGTCGGGGCAGCGGTGGCGACGGGATTGCCGGTGGTTGCGTGCATGGTTTTCGATTCGGGTCCGCGCGGTGACCGTACGATGATGGGGGTGACGCCGCCGGCGGCGGCCGTCGAGTTGAGCCGCGCCGGTGCGGTGGCAATCGGCGCCAACTGCGGGGCTGGCATCGCAGCCTTTGCGCCGCTCTGTGCGGCGTTGGCGGCAGCGACCGACCGTCCGATCTGGATCAAGGCCAACGCCGGCCTGCCGGCGATGGAGAAGGGTCAGGTGACCTACCGGACCGGCCCGGAGGAGTTCGCCGCACAGGTGCCCGCGCTCGTGCAGGCCGGCGCGTCGTTTGTGGGCGGTTGCTGCGGGACCACGCCGGCGTTCATTGCGGCCGTGCGGCGGGTGCTCGATCGGGAACGCCGCTAGATCCGCGCGCCCACCAGTGCCGTCATGGCTTCCGTCAGGCCGTCGGTGCTGAGGTGAAACATGGAAAACAGCCGCCGGACGATGCGCACCGTGTCGGCCTCCCAGTAGGCGACGCGCTCGGGATTGAGCCAGACGCTGCGGTCGAAGTGCGCCGCGACCCGTTGCAGCCAGACGATGCCGGCGGTCGGCGTCACGCGGCGCGGATCGATGCTGCCGTAGGCTTCCAGTAGCTCGGCGGGGTGCATCGACGCGTCGCCGACGACCACGCATTTCCACCGGCTGTCGAGCTTGCGCAGAATGTCGCCCGTCGGTACCGCGTCGGCTCGCAACATGCGCGCCGTCGAATAGACGTGGTCGTAAATGCAGTTGTGGAAGTAGTACGGCTGGAACTCGCGTAACCCGCGGTCCTCGTGCAGCGCGGTGAGGAGCTGACTGACCGGTTCGTAGTACGGGTCCATTGTGCCGCCGACATCCATGAAGAGGACGACGCGGACGTTGTTGCGGCGGGGTGGGCGGAAGACGAACTCGATCTCGCCGGCATTCTTGCAGGTTTCGTCGATGGTTTCGTCGAGGTCCAGTTCGGACGCATCCCCGGTGCGGGTGAGCTGACGCAGGCGGCGGATGGCGACCCGCAACTGCCGCGTATCGAGGGTCATGTCGGTGCGATAGTCCTTGAAGCGCCGTTCCTCGGCGACCTTCATGGCGGAGCGTCCGTGCGCGGGGCCGCCGACGCGGATGCCGGTTGGATGCTGGCCGCCGTGGCCGTACGGCGAGCGGCCGCCGGTGCCGACCCACCTGTTGCCGCCGTCGTGACGCTCGGTCTGTTTTTCGAGCGTCTCGAGGAACCGCCGCATGAGTTCGTCGTGGCTGAGGCGTTCGAGCTGGGCAAGCTGTTCCGGTGTCAGGTTGGGGAAGTTCTTCGGGTCGCGCAGCCACTCCATCACCTTCTCGGTGACGTCGTCGCCGATCGCACCCTCGACACCCTTGAAGACGCGCGCGAAGACCCGGTCGTAAGCGTCGAAGTAAGTCTCGCTCTTGATCAGGCAGGCTTTGCCGAGGTGGTAGAACCGCAGCAGGCTGCACCCGTGCAGTCCCTGTTCGAGCGCACCGAGGAACATCTGCCATTCCTGGATCGCGACCGGGACCCCCTCGTCGCGCAAGCCGTAGAAGAGATCGAGGAACATGGGGTTGTGCGGGCTAACGCCCCGGTGTCCTTACGGTCTCACTGTACATACCGCGGACCCAGGTCGGACCATTTCGCCGGGACCTTGCCGCCCTGGGCGTCGTAGCGGTGGAGGGCGTCGACGTCCTGTTCCTTCTTGAGCAGCGCGCCGACGAACGGGATGTGGGTTTCCATCTTTTCCTGGGTGACGCCGGCGCGCAGCAGGGCGGCGATCCAGTCGATGAGTTCGGAGGTCGACGGCTTCTTGCGGAGATCGTTCTGTTCGCGCAGCCAGTAGAACTTGATCAGCACCTGGTCGAGCAGCCTGGCGTCGAGGTGGGGATGGTGCACGGCGACGATCTGCTTCATCAGCGGCACGCCGGGGAAGTCGATGAAGTAGAAGATGCAGCGCCGCAGGAAGGCGTCGGGGAGTTCCTTCTCGTTGTTGGACGTGATGACCACCACCGGCCGGTGCCGGGCCGCGATTTCTTCGTTGGTTTCGACGATGGTAAAGCGCATTTCGTCGAGTTCGCGCAGCAGGTCGTTGGGGAACTCGAGATCGGCCTTGTCGATCTCGTCGATCAGGAGCACGTGACGTTCGGTGGCGGCGAAGGTGCGCCCCAGGGGTCCGAGCTTGATGTAGCTGCGGATGTCGGCGACGTCCCCGGTGCCGAAGCGGCTATCGTTCAATCGCTGCACGGTGTCGTACACGTACAGACCCTCGGGCGCCTTCGAGGTCGACTTGATGTGCCAGGTGAGGAGCGGCATGCCGAGTCCCTCGGCGATGTGCCGGGCCAGCACGGTCTTGCCGGTGCCCGGCTCGCCCTTGATCAGCAGCGGCCGTTCGAGCGCGATCGAACAGTTTACCGCGTCGACCAGCGGTCCGGAGGCGATGTAGCCGGGCGTGCCCTTGAATTGCCTGAATCCATCTGTGCTCATGACGGCCAGAAACTATCGGTGCGCCGCCGGTGGTGCAAGGTGGATGGGGTCCTGGGGTCTTGAGGTCTTGAGGTCCTGGGGTCTTGAGGTCTTGAGGTCTTGAGGTCTTGAGGTCCTGGGGTCTTGAGGTCTTGAGGTCTTGAGGTCTTGGGGTCTTGAGGTCTTGAGGGCGTGAGGGCCCGGGGTCTTGGGGGCATAGGCGTTAACCTGGAATCCATCGCTGGCGGAGTCGTTTGAGCCGTTCAACCTGCGCAGTGCGATATCCTCTATGGGCTCGTCTTCCTCGCCCCAGTAGTGCGTCCGCGGGTCCCGCGTTCCCTTGTCCTCGAGCCGGAGCGGTGTGAGCCCCAGAGCGGCCACATCGGACCGGACAGACTCGATCTCCCCGGACAGGTACGGGTGGCCCGCGTAGCTCCACTGTTTGCGTGGCTTCACCGACACGATCTCCCCGGCACGACATCCCAGAGGCGAGTGGCGCGCAACGCAATAACCCGGTCGCTTCCCAGCGATCGGCGGGGCGCGGCCCGCTCTTTGACCGAGAGCGCAACCAGTTTGACGGGCTGGTCCAGATCGAAGTCCTCCGCCGTTGCCTTGTGTTGGCGTCTCCTGCGTGTTGGCCGAGAAGCCACGGCCGGATAGGGATCGAGACCGAGCCACTTGCGATAGGCAGCAAGGTAACGAGAGCTGCTCGATCCCTCCGGGAATACGACATCGGAGGCTGCCACCACGTGTTCGGCGCCGTCGCTACGACGACACCTGGCTGTCAGTCCACGGCGTTCGTTTCCATCGTAGTCGACCTCGAGCACTGCGACCTGCTGACCGATGAAAAAACATCTGCGGGAGGGCACTTCATCCTCGAAGGCCTGCCGGAAGGCCCAGAGCTTCTCGTCGTCGCCGTAGGCGTCGACGGCGATGTGTTCGATCGGGTCTTCCAGATCGGCGAAACGTTGCTTGTCCCCTATCGGTTGAACGTTGTGCCGGCGAGGCGTAGCATCGGCTCGACGATGAATCCGCTGGCCGTTATCGAAAGCCGCATGGGTGAGATCCGTGCGCTTGGAGCGCGGCGCATCGGCATCTTCGGCTCGTTCGCGCGCGGGCAGGAACGCGAGGACAGCGACGTCGACGTGTATGTCGAATTCGACGACGACAAACGCACGTACGACAACTTCTTCGCTTTGCACGAACTGCTCGAGAGCCTGCTCGGTCGTCGCGTCGACCTTGTTACTGACAAGGCGCTCACCGAAACCAGGGCCCAGCTGATCCTTCCGACCGTGCGCTATGCGTCCGTCCACGCGTGAGTTGCTGCGCGACATTCTGCGCGAAGCAGAGTTTCTGGAGGTCGAGGCGGGCCGCACCACGCAGGAGGCGTTTCTCGGGAACGAAGTGCTGAAGCGCGCGTTTGTGCGCGGTGTGGAGATCATCGGCGAAGCGGCCAAGCAGGTCCACGAGGAGACGCGCCAGCGCTTTCCAATGGTTGACTGGCGAAAGATGGCGGGTATGCGCGATCGTCTCATCCATGACTACGGCGGCGTCGATTATCTGATCGTCTGGGACGTCGCGCGGAACAAAGCTGCGGCACTCGCGGCACAGGTGCGTCGCATCATCGAGGATGCGGACACGCACCCGTAGGGCTCCTCGTCGGTCCCTGCCCCTACTGGTGGTACCTTTGTGCTCATGACGGCCAGGAACTATCGGTGCGCCGCCGGTGGTGCAAGGTGGATGGGGTCCTGGGGTCTTGAGGTCTTGAGGTCTTGAGGTCTTGAGGTCTTGGGGTCTTGAGGTCTTGAGGTCTTGGGGTCCTGAGGTCTTGGGGTTCTGATGCAGTTTCAGCCACGGGATCGCGTCCGTAGGCGGCGGCCCCGTCCCGCAGGACATAGCCGTCGCCGTCCGGCTCTACCACGCGGTAGCGCCCGCTCGGGTACCTGCAGAGGTGCCACCCCACCCCATACACCGCCCCGGGGTAACCGATCACCCTTGCCCGTGCCCCTGCCCCTGCCCCAACGTCACGCCAAACCGGGCATGGGCAAGGGCAAGGGCATGGGCAAGGGCATGGGCAAGGGCTCGGAATCGGTATCGATCCGTGCCCGTCCACTCATCCGAGTTGCAGCAGATCTTCTCCGAGCCGCCGCAGATCGGCGAGGAACTCCCCCACATCTGGCGCGTTGATCCATCGGATCATGCGCCAGTCTGCTTCTGAGGCGCTGATCAGGACACGCGCCAGATCCGGCGAGAACAGACCCGCCGCCTTGCTGTGGGCATCCTCCAACGCTCGGCCGATCGACAGATCCATGCGGCAGCAGAATCCCCACACATCGGCCAGGTCTTTGGGCTCGGTGCGATCGATCAGCGCCGTGAGTTTGTTGGCCAGCAGGTTCTCGGCGCTGTCGACGCGGCCGAGCACGGGGTGGTCGACGATCTCGCCGACGTGCGCCGGCACGTCGTCGATCAACTCGATCTTCAAATTGGCCTGTGGTGTCACGACGTTCACGCGAACGAAGCGGGCCTCGCGCAGGAGAACTTCTGTCTTCCAGTCGGACACCGCCGCCAGTCCGTCAATCACGCGCTCCGCCCAGAGGCGGAACTGCGGGCTGTCATTCGTGAACAGATCGAGATCGTCGGAGAAGCGGTGCTGCAAGTACGCCCGCGACGCGGCGGTTCCCCCGGCGAGATAGAACCCTGTGCGCAGATCACCGATGCCGCCGAGGACAAGATCCTGCAACGGATACAGGATGTCGAAGTAGAAGTCTGCCTCGTACATGACCTGTGGCTTAGAGCAACTCGGGGTGGTGCCGGCTCAAGTGCTCGACGAGGAAGTCGATGCCGCGGCGCCGTGAGTCGGAGCGAACGCGCTGCCGCCAGGTCGACCAACCGGCGGCCAGGGCGCGAAAGCCGAGCAGACGCACAATCTCGCCGTAGGGAGCATATTCGATCAAGCGCACCGCCGCCCAGTCACGGTCCAGACGCCCCAACTGCAGCGACCCGTCGAGCAGGGCACGAAACTGTGCCTCGTCGATATCGTAGTCCCAAACGCAGGGCAGACGCCGCCGCGCGGCAGGGATGGCTTGCGGTTGCATGGCGTCCTACCGTAGCACCGCTGCCGAGTCGCGGCAAAAAAAGGGGGGTCTTCACGGATTCGTGTGGGTAGAAAGTGGGCTGCATGGTATCGGGAACCCGCGATTGGCAAGGGTTTGAGCG
>JAKLJW010000072.1 GCA_023150935.1 Candidatus Binatia bacterium
GTACGGCGCCGGGCTCGGACCAGGCCACCGCGGCGGCGGCGCCGGCAGCGCCCGCGGCAACCGCACCGCGGGGCGGCGAAGAGCGCGTGCCCATGACCCGCCTGCGCCAGCGCATCGCCGAGCGATTGGTGCAGGCGCAACATACCGCGGCCATTCTCACCACCTTCAACGAAGTCGACATGTCGGCGGTGATGGCGCTGCGCGCCCGGCACAAGGCCCGCTTCGCCGAGGTGCACCAGGTCAACCTCGGATTCATGTCTTTCTTCGCGCGCGCCTGCATCGCTGCCCTGCGCGACCTGCCCCTGGTCAACGCTTTTATCGACGGCACCGACGTGGTCTACCAGCAGCACGTTCATCTCGGCATCGCCGTTGGAACCGAACGCGGACTCGTTGTGCCGGTGGTGCACGATGCTGAGCGCATGACGTTCGCCGAGATCGAGAAGGAGATCGAACGGCTCGCCGGTCTTGCCCGGCAAAACAAGCTCGGCATCGAGGACCTCGGCGGCGGCACGTTCACGATCTCCAACGGCGGTGTGTACGGGTCGCTGCTGTCTACGCCGATCCTGAATCCGCCGCAGAGCGCCATTCTCGGCATGCACAAGATCGAAAAGCGGCCCGTCGTCGTCAACGACGAGATAGTTATTCGGCCGATGATGTACCTGGCGCTGTCGTACGATCATCGCCTGATCGACGGCGAACAAGCGGTAACGTTTCTTGTCCGGGTCAAGGAGCGCCTCGAAGAGCCCGTGCGGCTCATGCTGGAAGTGTGAAACGAGCCCGTATTATGCCCGACACCCAATTCGATTTGATCGTCGTCGGCTCCGGCCCGGGCGGCTATGTGGCGGCGCTGCGGGCCGCGCAGCTCGGCATGCGCGTCGTCTGCGTCGAGCGCTACCCGTCGCTCGGGGGGACGTGCCTGAACGTAGGCTGCATTCCCAGCAAGGCGCTGCTCGATTCCAGCGAGCATTTCGCGTTCGTGCGCAACGGGCTGGCGGCGCACGGGATCAAGACGGGGGGGATCGAGCTCGACCTGCCGGCGATGATGGCGCGCAAAGACAAGGTCGTAAAAGGCCTCACGCAGGGCATTGCCGGCCTGTTCAAGAAGAACGGGGTGGAACGCGTCGTCGGAACCGGCCGTCTGGTGGACGCGCACACGGTCGAGGTGACCGGCGGCAACGAGGCGCGCACACTGCGCGGCGCGCGGATCGTGATCGCGACCGGCAGCGCGCCGATCGAATTGCCCGGCCTGCCGTTCGACGGCACTCACATCGTATCGTCCACGGAGGCGCTGGCGCTGCCGCGGGTTCCGGAGCGCCTGCTGGTAATCGGCGCGGGCGCGATCGGCCTCGAGCTGGGGTCCGTGTGGAACCGCCTCGGGGCGCGCGTCAAGGTGGTCGAATTTCTCGATCGCATCGTTCCCGGGTTCGACCTGCGGATGGCGGAGATGCTGCACAAATCGCTCAAGAAGCAGGGTCTCGCCTTCCAGCTCGAAACGACGGCGCGCGCCGCGACGGTTACCAACGGCCGGGTGACGGTGACGCTGGAATCCAGGCAGGGAGCGAGCAGCGAGGAGGTCGCCGACGTGGTTCTGGTGGCGGTGGGACGCCGCCCTTACAGCGAGGGCCTTGGCGCGCGCGAGATCGGGGTGCAGTTCGACGACCGTGGTCGGATCACCGTCGACGCGCACTACCAGACCTCCGTGCCGGGTGTGTACGCGATCGGCGACGTGATTCACGGGCCGATGCTGGCGCACAAGGCCGAGGAGGAAGGCGTCGCCTGCGTCGAGTCGATCGCCGGTCTGGCCGGTCACGTGAACTACGATGCCGTACCGAACGTCGTGTACACGCATCCCGAGCTGGCCGGCGTCGGTCTGTCCGAAGAGCAGGTGCAGGGTCAGAACCTTGCCTACCGCACCGGCATGTTTCCGTTTCTCGCCAACGGCCGGGCGCGGACGATGAACGAGACCGAGGGTGCCGTGAAGATACTTGCCGACGCGCAAACCGATCGCGTGCTCGGCGTGCACGTATTCGGCGCCCACGCCTCGGACCTGATCGCCGAAGCCGCCGTGGCGATCGAATTCGGCGCCAGCGCCGAGGACCTCGCCCGCTCGGTCCACGCCCATCCGACGCTGCCGGAAGCAATGAAGGAAGCCGCGCTCGCGGTCGGCAAGCGCGCGCTGCATGTGTAGGAGGGACTGGGGGCGTGAGGGCCTGAGGGTGCTGGCCGCCTTTGGCCACTTTCGTACCGGTGCAGCAACACTTCCCGCCCACCGTTACAACGCAACGTAGCAACCAGCCCCCCCACGCCCTCAGGCCCCCCCCTCAGTCCCCACGCCAGCACGCCCCTCCTCATGTTGACTGCCATCCCTGCGTCGCCGTAGGGTGCGGGCCGTGGGTGGTTCGGGGCAGGGGTTGCACGAGGTGACGCTGGCCTTGCGCGCCGGGTCAATCGACCTGGTAGCGTCGCAAGGCGCGGTGCGCCTGTGCGGTTTGCGTCCGGAGGTGCGGTACGACCGCACCGGGGCCGAGCAAGTCTGGCGGCCGGCGCTGGAACGCGACGCCGGCGGCGCGTACGTGGCGGAGTCGGAAGTGCACGGCCTGCGGCTGCTGTTGCGGCTCGGGACCGAGGGCGGCGCGGCGGTGGCGGACGCGACGCTGACCAACATCGGGCACACGCCCATCCGCTTAGCGCGCGTCGCGCCGCTGGCGACGACGGCGGCAGACGAAGTCAGGATCGGCGCTCGCGCCGATCGGTGGAGCATCTTACGGCAGGGGTACCAGTCGTGGACCGGCACGCGCAGCTTCCGTGCCCACGAAGTCGATCCCGACCCGCTGTCCACACTGCTGTCCATAGGTCTCATCGACCTGCGCAACCCCTCACCGCAGCGGCCGGGACATTTCCGGTCCGACATGTTTGCGGCCGTCGCCAATCTGCGCAGCGGTGAGGTGCTGGTGGCCGGCTTTCTCGCCTGCCGCGCCGCGTTCGGCGGCATCGAGGTCGTCGTGCACGGCAGGCAATGCCGCCGCTTTGCGGCGGTGGCCGATCTGGACGACGTGCTTCTGCCGGCGGGCGAAGAGATCGGCATCGAGCCGGTGTGGATTGGATCGGCAGCCTCGGTGCACGACGGTCTGCGGGCGTACACTGTCGCGGTTGCGGCGGCGATGCAGGCGCGCGTTCCGGCGCGGGCGCCGGTGGGTTGGTGCTCGTGGTACCACTACTTCACGAACGTCTCCGAAGCGGCGATGCTGGAAAACTTGCGCGGCCTGGCCGCGCTGCGGCCGAGCGTGCGTTTCGACTACGTTCAGGTCGACGACGGGTACCAGTCGGCGATTGGCGATTGGCTGACGACCAACCCGAGATTTCCGCGCGGCATGGGCAGTCTGGCGGCACAGATCGCCGCCGAGGGGTTCGAACCGGGTATCTGGATCGCTCCGTTCATCGCCCGCCGCGGTTCGCGACTGCTCCGCGAGCATCCCGACTGGTTCGTGCAATCAGAGCGCCGGCGGCCGCGCTTTGCGCTCTACAATCCGGTGTGGGGCTGGTGGGGAAACTGCTACGCCATCGACACGACCCACCCCGCCGTGCAGGACTGGCTGCGCAACCTGATTCACACCCTGGTCCACTTCTGGGGCTATCGAGTCCTGAAACTCGATTTCCTGTACGCCGCCGCGCTTCCCGGCCGGCGTTACGATGCGCGTGCCACGCGCGCGGGTGCGCTCCGGCGCGGACTCGAGATCATCCGCGAGACGGCGGGCGACGACGTCTTCCTGCTCGGCTGCGGATGTCCGCTGGGGCCGGCGATCGGCGTGGTCGACGCGATGCGCATCGGTCCCGACGTCGCCCCGTTCTGGAGCAAGTGGCTGACACGCGGGCCGCAACGGGATCTGCACGGCCTCGCCACCAAGCACGCCGTGCGGAACATGCTGACTCGATCGTTCCTGCATCGGGTCTGGTGGTTGAACGATCCCGACTGTCTGATGGTGCGCGAGACGGACACCGAACTGACCCTCGACGAGGTGCTGACACTGGCGACCGCGATTGCCGTCACCGACGGGATGGTGGTGCTGAGCGACAGCATGAAGTCGGTGACCCCCGAGCGGCTGGCAGTGTTGCAGCGGACGCTGGCAGCAACCGGGGGCCGCGCCGAGGTTGTCGACCTGATGCGCGCCGACATGCCGGAAGTCGTTGTCAACCGGGCCCCGGGCCGGACGTTGCTCGCAGTGTTCAACTTCGCCGACGAACCCAGAGTGAAGCGCATCGATATGAAGGAGACGGCGCCGGAGCTGGCCGGCGCGACGACGGCGACGGATTGGTGGACCGGCGAGCCCGTCGCCATTCGCGCGGGGTTACTCGACCTCGGCGAGCTGCCGGCGCACGGCTCGCGCCTGCTGACTTTCTAGTGGCCGGTCGGAGAAAGGCCCGCTGGTGCTTCGACAAGCTCAGCGCGAGCGGGCTCCGCCTTGATTTCACAGCATTTTCCGCTCGCCATGAGCCCGTCGAAGGGCGAGGGGTCGCTTTCTCCGACAGGCTCCTGGCGGCGCCGGACCCACAACTTCCGTCACGCACAATGGGTTGGACACCCACCACGTCGCACCCGCCACATCGCGTGCCCACCGGGTCGCGTCAGGCGCCCCCCGATGCGACCCGAGCGGCTCATGCGGGAAGGGGGATGACTTCGCTGCCGACGCGTTGGATCAACTGGAAGTGCGGGTCATACGTGAGTACGATCGCCCCGACCCGGGCGGCCGTTGCCGCGATCCAGATGTCGTTGGTCGGAAGGGGGGTGCCGGCTCGCCGCAGCGCCGCCACGATCTCGCCGTAAACATGTGCGACGTCACCGTCGACGACGACTTCGTCGACCACGGGACTGGCGAGGAAGTCGTTCAGTTCCGCCCGGTTCTCGGCCAATCGATTTCCCAGGAGGAACCCGGTCCACAGCTCCCCGAGCACGATCGACGGCACGCCGACCCACTCGGCGCTGTCGAGGCGTTCGACCACGGGTGGGTGGCCCCGCTTGAAGTGGCTGTACGCCGACGTGTCGATGCAGTAGCGGGTCACCGCCAGAGCTCGGGGTCGATCTGCTCGGTGAACGTGATGGCCTTGTCGAAGCGGGCCTGCTCGGCGGCACTCCAGGTCCCGGCGAGAGCCCGCAGTCCGTTGGAGCGGACCTCCGTGGTGCCGACGCCGAGGGCGCGACCGAGCAGATCGAGCACCGTCTGATTGAGCGACCTGCCACAGCGCCTGCGCTCCGCCTCCAACGCGCGGGCAAGACGCGGCGGCACCCCGCGTACCGTGAGGTGCGAGTACAGTTTGGACAACCGTGTTCGTGCATTCATGCGAGCAAGTCTATGAATGCACAGGTGGCGAGTCAACCTCGTTCGGGGGGGGGCCGGCGGCGGACACATCACAGCGTGCGGGAAGTCGAAGAACGCGGTGCGATGCTCGACCATCGTGCCCGTCCACAGCGCGCACAGGACGGGAATGGATTCGTCGAAGCGGCGGTTCCCGACCTTCTGATTTCTCGCCATCCCGGCCTGGTCGACCCGCGCTCCTCTAGATACGCCAGAACGCGAAGCAGGAGGGTCACGCGCGGCGTCCGTCCATGACACGCGAGCGCTGGCGGCCGCGGTGCTTATTGCGACGCAGGGTAGCGAGAGCCTGGGCACGCGAGGTGCGGGGCGGTTGCGTCGCCAGAAACAACCGCAGGGCCTCTTCGCCGAGACGCTCGGCTTCGGCGCAGCGCTGTGCCGGGGTGCCTCGAAAGTGCTTTGCCACCGCCGCGGCTAGGTCGCGCCCGGGGAGCTGCATGACGATTTCCCTACCGAACGTGGGTGGGGATTACAAACAAGCGCCGGCGAGCGCGAAGCGGACGCGTCCGGCCTTGGTGGTGTTCACCGCACAATGGGTTGGACAATCAGGGCCACGGCAAAGTCGTTGACGGAGGGTGTACACCAGGCCTGCCCCTCGATACACGGCCCAAGAAGACGGGCCGTTACTCGGGGCGAACGGTCTTGTGGTCTTGCTGAAACCGAAAAACCCGTTCGAGCCGAGTAGCCGCCCTCTTCTGGCGGCGTATCGAGGCTCTGTCAGCGACTTTGCCGTGGCCCTGGTTGGACAATGGGTTGGACACCCACCACAATGGGTCGTCGTTTGCGACCAGGGCCGGGGAGAGATCGCGGCGAGCATGCACCTCATCGAAGGATGCACGGCACAGGGCTACAACCGGCGCAAGCGGCAGTGGAGCGATGGGATGGCGGTGGGCAGCCGCGGCTTTGCCGAGCGAGTGCGGGATGACCCCGGTATCCGGGGTCGGTATCGCGCCATCGCCCGACAGGGTCAGGATCACATCCGGCATCTCAATGACTTGCAGACGTGCAACCCGTGACCTCAGTCTCTGTATACGGGCTGCGGGCGCAATCTTTTGTTGACACGCGCTTCATCCGCGCTGTATGCGGGCTGGGAGGGGGTGATCGTGAAGACGAGGGGGATGGCGGGCAACGTCCGAGAATGGGGCTTACGTCAAACAGGGCGTTTATGCCGGCTAACCGCTTCTTGACCTCTGATGCGAGACGAAAGTACGGTTCACCGTTGACAGTTCACATCTGGCGGACAATTCGTTCGCCGTCGCCGTCGCCGTCGCCGTCGCCGTCGCCGTCGCCGTCGCTCGGAGGTGCGGCCGGCGCATGCAACATTCCGGGCACAGACGGGAGGGAGTCGCATGAGAGCATCGTTGGTTTCGTTGGGGGTCGCGACGGGCGCGGCGCTGACGCTGTGGTCGGGCGTGGCGCTGGCGGCCACGGACGAGCAGAAGTGTCTGTCGGGGCGAGCGAAGGCCAAGGGCAAGTACGAGAAGTGCATCGAGGACCAGCTCGGAAGAGTCTACGGCCCCAAGTCGCCCAATTGGGCGAAGTGCCGGATCAAGTACGACAAGGTGTGGACGAAGCTGCAGGGACTGATTGGGAGCGGCACCTGCGGCGGGGTGGCGCGCTATGTGGACAATGGCAACGGGACGGTGACCGACAACCTGACCGGGCTGGTGTGGGAGAAGAAGACCACCGCGGTGGGAAGCGGTACGGACTTCCCCGGAGACCGTCACGATGTTGACAATTACTACACCTGGACCAGTTCGGGAGTACCGCCGTATGCCGAGAATGGCACAGCGTACACCGACTTTCTCGAAAATCTGAATGCTGGCGGCGGGTTTGCCGACTCGAACGGATGGCGACTGCCGACGTTTGCGGAACTGCAGACGATCCTGCTGCCGGAAGAGTATCCGTGCACGACGAGTCCGTGCATCCCCGCGACTTTCGGGTCCACGCAGTCCAGCGGCTACTGGTCGGCTACTACCCTCGCCGGCTTTCCGGACGTCGCGTGGGGCGTGGGCTTCGCTGACGGCGGCGTGCTCACCGGCTTTAAGACCTTTGGCGGCTATGCCCGCGCCGTCCGGGGCGGCTTGTGATCGATCATTTGGTTATTTGTGACTTTGGGCCTTTGATCGCGGCGCTTTGGCCGCGATCTCGAAAATTTTGGGTTTGCTAGAACTCAAGTGATGGCGCAGACAGAGCATCTGCCGATCTACAAGGCTGCATACGATTGCTGTCTGTACTTCGAGCAAGTGGTGCGGAATTTCTCGCGCTACCACAAGTACTCCACCGGGCAGGAGCTACGCGACGGGGCGCGACGCGTGTTGCGGCTAATTGTGCGGGCCAATGCGCGCCAGGACAAGGTGCCGGTGCTGCTCGATATTCGGGAGGAAGTCGAGGAGCTGAAGGTGCTGTTGCGCTTGTGCAACGATGCCAGGGCATTTGCGAGCTTCAACTCGTTCGAGCATGGGATTCGCCTGGTGACGGATATCGCCAGGCAGAATGAGGGTTGGCTGAAAAGCCAGCAGCAGGGTCGTAGCCCGAATCGGGCTGGCCAGAATCGGCGCGTGATTCTCAAAGAGATAGCGGAGCCGAGCGTGCCATGATCACAAGGTCCCTCTTCCACCAGCGGCTTCGGCTCAGGCTGCCCGCTGGTCAACGCCGGAGCCCTGTAGTGGGGCCGAGGCACAAGGGCACCTTCCCCACTTGCGGGTGGGCCAGGTGTCCGGGTCCCTCCTACGCTCGTGCCGCGCGCTTCGGAGGGGAACAAGCGAAGAGGGCCACGCAGTCCAACAACTACTGGTCGGCTACTACCAACGCCGGCAATCCGAACAACGCGTGGAACGTGAACTTCAATGACGGCAACGTGAACAACAACAATAAGACCAATAACAACTATGCCCGCGCCGTCCGGGGCGGATTGTGAAGACGACCCTGCTTCGGCCTGGCGGAGAGCCCGCAACGGCTCTCCGCCAGCGCCTTTTCGATGACCGCGCCAGCTGACCTCTTCTCTTTCGACAACCTGTGGCGGCAGTATCGTGTCTGCCGCCGTAACAAGCGCAACACCATCAACCAGCTTCGCTTCGAGGTGGACGCCGAGGCCAGGCTCCTGACGCTGCAGGAAGAACTGCGCGCCCACACTTACCAGCCCGGCCAATCGATTTGCTTTGTCACCGACGGTCCCAAACCGCGCGAGGTCTTCGCGGCGGATTTTCGCGATCGTATCGTGCACCACTTGCTCGTGTCCCGCCTGGAGCCAGTGTTCGAACCAGGGTTCATTCACGACTCGTATGCGTGCCGCAAAGGCAAGGGAGTGCTGGCAGCCAGCACTCGGCTGACCGAGTTCCTGCGCCGCATCACCGCCAATGGGCAACGCCGGGCGTGGGCGCTCAAGCTCGATGTCGCCAGCTTCTTCCCGTCGATCGACAAGCAGACCCTCTACGAAATCATCGCCGACCGCGTTCGGGACCCGGAGCTGCGCTGGCTGACGCACACGATCCTCTTTCACGATCCGACCGCCGATTACCGGTTCAAGCGCGGCGCGCTGCACACGTCAGCGCCCACGTCTGCCAGGTACCCGATACCGGCGCAGAAGAGCCTCTTCGGGAAGGACAACGAGCGCGGCCTGCCGATCGGGAATCTGACCAGCCAGTTCTGGGCGAACGTCTACCTCAACGAGCTCGACCAGTTCGTGAAGCGGACACTCCGGTGCCGATACTATGTCCGTTACGTTGACGACCTCATTCTTCTCGACACCAACCCCGAAACCTTGCGGCAATGGCGGGAAGCCATTGCGGCCTTTCTCGGCGAGCGATTGAAGTTGCGCCTGCGCGAGCGGCACGTCGAACCAGCGCCGGTCACGCACGGGATCGACTTCGTCGGTTGGATGACGTTCTGGAACCATCGGCGGCCCCGCGGTCGAACCCTGGCGAGTTGCGAGGCGCGCCTCACGCGCTTTGCGCGGCGCGAGCTGCGACCGTTGTGGAGCGCTGTCGCCCTGCGAATCGACACCGACCGCCAACCCGAGGCGCTGCCGGCCCTGCGGGCGACGCTGGCCTCGTACAGCGGCCATCTTCGCCACGGTGCGGCCTACGAGAAGTGGATGGCGCTGTGGCGGCGGCACGGCTGGTTGCAAGGTTTTTTCGAGCACCTCCCCGACGACCCGTGGCGTGTGCAAGCCCGATGGCCAGAGGAAGCGGTGGGCGGGCAGCGTTTCTCGCACCAGTACGGACGGTTCATCCGCCGCGCCGGTTCCCAGGCCCTGGTGTTCATGCACGTCGGGAAGTTCGTGGAGTTCTACGGACCCCAACGACTTCTCGCCGCGCAGGCACTCCGCCTCGTGCGCGTGTCCATTTCGCGCGGTGGCTTCGGATTCAGTGTCGGGTTTCCGCTACGGCTGAGCCACACCTACATCGGTCGCGCCGTGCGTGCCGGACACGCCGTGGTTGAAGTTGGCGAAGCGGACCGCCTGCGGCGGACGTGCGCCTCGCGTCGGGTGATGGCCGTATGGATTCCAGCCAGATGGTGCCGGCGAGGGCGTTTCCGGTCGCCGCTTGGCGTATGAAATTACACCCATCGGCCTGGTACCCCCGGTTGCCCGTCGTCGAGCGGATAGCCGTGTCCTTCCGGCAGAGATGCGAAGCCCAATTTTATCGAGATTTCCGGGCGCGTAGGGCTCAGCCAGCGGGCCCTGC
>JAKLJW010000073.1 GCA_023150935.1 Candidatus Binatia bacterium
GCGGGCCGCGGCCCGCGCCGCTCAGGCAGCAGGTAGAATTGCGTGCGTGCGTGCGTGCGTGCGTGCGTGCGTGCGTGATAGAATCGTGCCACACCGCAAGCCATCGGCGACTCGCTGTGTCCCGGTAGCCGGCCCGTGCGGAGCGGGGTTACCCGCTCGTCATGGTCCGCTCGCCGAAGCCCCCCCTTGCCGCATGCGGCAAACTGCTCTGCACTTCCCGTACATTGTCAAGTGAATTCGTCACGGATGCCGGACACGCAGGGACACGCAGCGATGAAGTTGGACCGCGAGCAATTGGACGTCTACGAGGTGTGGCCGTGTACGAGTACGTGAACGAGTACGAGCACGGACACAACGGCGCCACGCGGCTGAGCGGCCAGCCGGGCAGCGTTCCGATCCGGCACCGGCTGGTCAGCTTCGGCGTTCGGCTTCCACTCCGTACACGTACGCAGCGAAGCGGTACACGGACTCGCACACGGACTGAGGGCACGCAGCGATGAAATTGAACCACGAGCGGTTGGACGCCTACGAGGAAGCGGCCGTGTACGAGTACGGAGAAGAGGCCGCCTCGGCGGCGCTGGCCAACGACGCTTGCCCGGACCGACGCCACCGCGGCCTGGCGAGGTATCGTACCTATGGCGTTGGAAACCCGAGACGGCCGGCCATCGCTCGTGGCGCGCTGTCGCGCGAGAGAAAGGCAACCTGCGGCCGATCCGGTCCGGCGAGAAACATCGCCGTTGCCAGGTGCCAGAGATCGGCACCCCGCAAATATCCTCGCGCCAGGACCTCGCGGAACTTCGGGGTCAATGTGCGGTCGGGAAACAGCAGGGAGATCGTTTTGAGGGTGGGGTCGACGGCGTCCACTCCCAAGTTCTCGCGCGTTGCCGCCGCCAGGGTCTCTGCCACCAGGAGATCGGCTGAGAACACACGTTCAAACCTGCCCAGGAGCGCACGGAGCGTGCGGGCCCCTGGCTCATTGAAGAGGGTCGACAGTAAGTAAGGATGTGTCGAGATACGCGATGGTCACTCGCGCGTCTCCAGGAACCTCCGCACGGCCCCCGACCTGCGGCAGATTGGGCGGATCTGGGTCAGCGGAGCGGACGCCCGCTGGATCGCACCGGCCCGCTCGAGTTCCAGCAATCGCGATTCGAGATCACGATCCCGTTTGACCGGCGCGATCACCGCGATCGGCTCGCCCCGCTCGGAGATAGTAACCAACCGTCCGCGCTTGACCTCCCGCAGGATCGCGCTCAGCTTCGCCTTCGCCTCGTAAATGGGATACGTCTTCGCCATTCGCGGAAAGTAGCAGTCATCTGGTCATTCCGGTCAAGTTGCCCTGCCACGGTGGTGTCGGCGGGGATCGGTGAGACACCCACCCCGGGAAGAAGCACGCCCCTGCTTGCGGGACACGCCCGCCACCTGCTTGCGCGGACCGCGTGCAACCGGAACGCTGCCCGGCTGGCAGCTCGGCCCCGTGGCGCCGGTCTGGTCGAGCGTCTTGTTCGGCATTTCCCTTGCAGCGAGTTCCCCGCGGGGCGGAAATTCTCCGGATCCGTCGGGGTCGTAGTTGGGGACGTCGACATCAGGGGCCACACTCGGCCACGAACTCCTCGGTTCCCCAGACCCGGATGTCGTACCGCAGCAGCGACGAAAAGTGGCGCCGGTTTTCGGTAACGACCAGGCGCGCGCCGTGTGCCCGCGCCACTTCGGCGATGTGCAGGTCGTAGACGCGCCCGCCGGCGATCCCGTCGCTCGCGGCGTCGCGCAGCAAGCGCTTACGCTCTTTGCTGGGCAGGTCGACGACTTCAAACCGGGCAAGCACCTCCTCGTCGAGCAACCGGACCGCATCCGCCGGTCGGAGGCGTAGCTCGGGGGGCAGGCGGGTGGACACGGAGTAGAATTCGAGACAGCAGTGCCATGCCGTCTGCGGATGCTTGACGCGCCCGCCGGCAATCGCCGTCAGTGCCGCCTGCGGCGCAACGGAAACATCGCCCATGTCGATCAGGCCCGCGACCAGAACGGTGGTGTCGAGAAACACCGGGCCTACCAGGGCCATCGGTTCCGCTCATCCTCCACGAGTTGCGCGACGTTGACTTTCGGAAGCTTGCGCGTGTCCACCGTCGGTCGCGCGACGAGCCGCTTGCCTACACGCTCGACTCGGGGGCCCGGGGCCGTACGTACCAGACGGATGGCAGAATCCTCGACGAGCACCTCGAGCTCGGTGCCGGGCTGGAGACCGATGCGCGTTCGGACGGAAGCCGGGATGACCACGCGGCCTGTCTTATCAATGGTGGTTTTCATACCATAGAATTACCATTCGCTGTGGGCGCGCACAACGCAACGGCCCCGTTCGAGCGACGCGGTGCCTGGGCGGACGCCTGGTTGGTTTGGGAACGGGGTTGGGCACATCGAGTTTGTGAAAGAATCACACGACGGATCGCCACACCGTTCGTCCCGAGTAGTGCCCGTTGTTTCAGGGCGCGTATCGAGGGACGCCACGCGGCTGATCCGCCTCGCAAAACGCCCCTCGATACGCGGCCCGAGAGAAGGGCCGCCACTCGGGGTGAACGGGATCGGCGCCTTGCCGGGAGATTCTTTCACAAACTCATCGTCCCCTCTCCCCCGACGGTACGCATAAGAGCAAACCGCGGCTGTCACTGCTGCCGGGGTCCGGCGTGTCGCGAGTTATGCCAACCGCGGCAAAGGCTTTCGAGTTGGCCCAGAACGAGTGCATGGTCTGCGGCACGACAACGACCGGGCGATCAGGACCCACCCGTCGAGGCTGGCGCGCGCCGGCATCTGCAGGTCGGGCACGAGGATCGGGGCGATGCCTTTGGCGAAGACCCACTCTCCTTTCGGCGTCGCCGCGACTCCCTGCCGCAGAGCGTCCCAGACCTCGGCATTGCTCCGACGCGTGAAGCCGCTGACGTCGACGACCCCGCCGAACACGGATGACAGCGTCGGATGCTCGCGGGCGGCGATGAAACCCGGCGCAAGCGTGCGACCTTTGAGGTCCCGCACCTCGGTGCGCGACGTCCTCAGCCCAAGGATCTCGCTCGCCTTGCCGACGGCGGAAATCCGACCGTCGCGTACCGCAACCGCTTCCGCGACCGCATCGCCGGCACCAAGCGTGAGCACCCGGCCACCGTGAAAGATCAGGTCCGGCCCGTCACCGCTACCGCAGGCAGCGAGCCACGCGGCGCAGGCAACCAGCACAGCTTTGCCGATCCCGCGCCAGAGAAGTTCTTTCGCAACCATCATCAACCTCGTTAGCGCGGATTATTCATGATTCTGACGCGGCCCCTCGATACGGCCCTTGAGAAGACAGGGCCTACTCGGGCGAACGGGGATGTTTCCAGACGACAAACTGCTTCCGTTCGTGCCGAGTAGCACCGTCGGAACAACCCGCGCACCCTGAGCAGCCGATGTCTTCTCAATCGGCGTGTCCAAGGGTTCAGGCACGTATCGAGGCACGGCGGAGTTCAAGGGTTATCCCGGTCAGCGCGGTAGCACAACATTCAGGTGCACGCGACCTCGCGTAGGGGCGGCACCGCGCCTGGCGGCGGTGTGTCGTCGCTTCCGGAGCTCCGTACATGCTACAGGTCGCCCGTGAGCGGTGATGTCCTGCTGCGGACGGAGCGCCTGACGGTCGCCTTCGGCGCGACCCGCGCGCTCGAAGAGGTGGCCCTTGCCTTTACCGCAGGCGAGGTACACGCGCTCGTCGGTGAGAACGGTGCCGGCAAGTCGACTCTGCTGCGAGTCATTGCCGGCATCAGCGCCCCGACACGCGGAACGGTGACACGGTATCCCGGCCTGACGTGGTCGTGGGCACCTCAGGATATCGAGTTACCTCTCGACCGCACCGTGGCCGAGTGGGTGTACATGGGACGCGAACAGCGGACGCCGTGGGGCCTGCTGCGTCGTCGAGCCATGCACACCGGCGCTCGGCGCGTGCTGCAGCAGCTCGGGTGTCCCGCCGACCCGGTAGCGCGGCTGGCCAGCCTGACGCCGCCGCAGCGCAAACAGGTGCAACTTGCGCGCGCCGTCGACGCGCGGCCCGGCTTGCTTCTGCTCGACGAACCGACCGCGATCCTCGGAAGGGCCGAAACCGACGCGCTGTTCGGCGCGCTCCGTATACTGCGCACCCAGGGCACGGGCATCGTCTATGTAAGCCATCGCATCGAGGAAGTGTTGGCGCTCGCCGACCGGGTCACGGTGCTCCGCGACGGCCGCCACGTCTCCACCGATCCCGTCGCCGACATCGACACCGGAGTCCTTCTGCGGCGCATGGTCGGGCGCGATTTGCCACCGACGCGGCCACGGGTGCCCCGGCCCGGAGCCGTGGTCCTCCACATAGGAGGCCTCGCGCATGGCGACGCCCACGCGCCGGCGCTCGAGGTCCGAAGCGGCGAGATCGTTGGACTCGCCGGGCTCGTCGGCGCCGGCCGCAGCCGTCTGATCGGAGCCGTCGCTCGCGATCTCTCGGCGCATGCGGCCTCTCGCGAACCGACGCCGACCGTGGGAGTGGTACCCGAGGATCGCGGCGCGAAGGGCATCGTCACCACACTTTGCCTGCGCGAGAACGTCTGCCTGCCGGCGACAGGATGGTGGCTGCGGCCGAACCGCGAACGGGACCTCACCCGGCACTGGATGGGCGAACTGCAGATCAAGGCCGCGGATGTGGATGCGCCCATCGCGACGCTGTCCGGGGGCAACCAGCAGAAGGTTCTGATCGCCCGTGCATTGCGCCGCCAGCCGGAACTGCTCCTGCTCGACGAGCCGACCGCGGGTGTCGACGTCGGAGCGAAGGCGGACATTCACGACCTCGTGTTTCGCCTGGCCGACGCCGGAACCGGCGTACTGCTGGCATCCAGCGACCTCCCCGAGCTCATGCACCTCTGCGATCGCATCTACGCCATGCGCGGCGGGCGCATGGTCGGCGTCGTCGAACGCGTCGCGGCCACCGAGGAGCAACTCGTCGCCCTCATCGCCGGTACGACAACGCTCCCATGGAAATGACTGCACCGCGCCGGCCCTGGGCCGTGACGCATCTCGTCTCGGGATGGAGCGCCGCGCTCATTCTGGTCCTCGAGGTCATGGTCTTCGCGATCATCCTCGCACCGCCGGCGGGTGAGTCACACACCTTTCTGAACGCCGCGAACCTGGCGCTCATCCTGAAGTATTCGAGTATCTATGGCATCTGCGCGATCGGCGCGGCGCTGACCATCGGGACGGGTGGCATCGATCTCGCCCCGGGGGCTGTGATTGCGCTGGCGGCCGTTGTCTGCGGACACGTCTTCGTCGTCGAACAATGGCCCCTCGTGCTCGCCGTCGGTGCGGGCCTCGGCATGGGATTGCTCGCCGGCGCGATGACAACCGTGCTCGTGGTCGCTGTGCGCTTGCCGCCGTTTATCGCGACTCTGGGCATAATGGGCATCGCTCGCGGCATCGCTCTGCTCGTCACCGAGGGTCGCTTCTATGACCTGTCGCAAAGGCTGCCCGCGGATTTCGCGCCCCTCGGCATCTCGCTGTCGATATGGCCGGGCGTGATCATGATCGGCCTCGCGGCGGTGTTTCACGTCGTGCTGGCGCATACCGCCCTCGGCCGGCATGTCCTTGCGACCGGCGGTAACGAGCTCGCGGCGCGGTACGCGGGTATCCACGTCGGCCGGGTGAAGGCATTCGTGTACGTTACCGGCGGCACTTTGTCAGCGTTGGCGGGCGTGGTGCTCGCAGTGGTTCAAGGACAGGGCAAGGCCGACCTCGCGGCCGGCTATGAGCTTGACGTGATCGCCGCCGCGGTCGTCGGCGGGGCATCGCTGTCCGGAGGGCGGGCCTCGGTGGTAGGGGCGGTCATCGGCTCGCTGATCTTCGGTGTGTTGCGCAACGGGCTGGCACAGATTCCGGGCGGAACGTTCATGGACCGACTGATCGTCGGCGTGGCAGTGCTGGTTATTGTCGTGCTGGATCGCGTCGCGACAAGGGCGGATAGGTGAAGGTGAGAAGGATGGGTGCCGATTACCGAATCGTGGTGCGGGTAGCGGCGGTGTTCCTGGCGCTCTCGCTCTGGGGATGCTCGCCGCCGGCGGAGGGGCCGCGCAACCTGCGGTTCGCTTTCATCCCGAAGGCGTTGCACATTCCTGTGTTCGAGTACGCAAGGATCGGGGCGGCGAGGGCGGCGAAGCAGATCGGCGGCATCGAGATCGTCTGGCGTGGGCCGGAGAGCACGGACGAGATCAGGCAGAAGGAGATCCTCGAGTCGTTCATCGCGCAGCGGGTGGACGGCATTGCGATCTCGTGCCTGAACGGCGACCTGCTGACCGACGCGATCGATCGCGCGGTGGATAGCGGCATTCCGGTGGTAACGTGGGATTCCGACGCGCCGCGCAGCAAACGGCAGGTGTTTTACGGCGTCAATGACGTCGAGGCCGGGGCAGCGCTCGGCGAGGGTCTGGCCCGCATGCTTGGCGGGAAGGGTCGTGTATCGGTCATCACCTCGGTCGGTGCCGACAATCTGCAGAAGCGGCTCGACGGTGCGCGCGGAGCATTGGCGAAGCACCCGGGCATTGATGTGGTCGAGGTGTTCGACGTGCGGGACGACGCGGTACGAGTCGCCGAGGTGATTGCGTCGGCGACGCAGCGGTACCCGGACCTCGACGGTTGGCTGTCGGTCGGCGGGTGGCCGGTCTTCGTGCGCAACGCGCTCGACCCGGTTGACCCGGCCCGAACCAAGGTCGTGGCGTTCGACACGATTCCGCCGGCGCCGGACATCTTGCGGGCAGGCAAGGTGCAGTTGCTGGTGGGGCAAAAGTACTTCGGCTGGGGTGAGGAGTCGGTGCGGCTGCTGAAGGGATTGCGCGACGGGCAGCGGCCGAGCAACCCGTACCAGTACTCGGGAATGGACGTGGTTACTCGCGACAACGTCGACGAGTACGTGGAGCAGTGGCGTAAGTGGGAGGCGGGCGGCTGAGCGGTTCGGGGGACCCGGCCAGCATAAGCGAGGCGCCCGAGTCGAACCCCCTCTTCCTGGCGCGGGCTGGCGCCCGCAACCCAGAGCGAACAACCAGCCCGTTCGCCCCGAGTAGGAGCCCTTCCCCTGGGCTCCGTATCGAGGGGCACAGCCGCTCCATGGCCTGAAGATTTCTTCGCACGGTGCGCGCAAACTCGGAAATCGAAAATCAGACAGGCCCAGCCCCCTGACGGACGTAGCGATCCAACGCCTCGATCGCGCCGGCTTCATCGGTGGGAATGGCGACGTCTGGAAACAACCACCAGTCCTCCGGAAAGACCAGCTCTCCGCCGGGTTCGATGGTTGTCAGCGGCCCGAGATGTTCCAATTCCAGGAACTCGGCGCTCGAGTACACCTCGATGGTGGCGCCACCGTCCGGGTACTGGGCGCCCGGCGCATAGGGGAAGCGTTCGAGGAACAAGGTGCCATCGAGCAGGTAGGCCGCCCAGCCCTGAGTCGAGTCGACGCCGATCTTGCTCTCGTCGCGGCGGCGGCCGGTAGAGGACGGCGGGGCTGTGGTCACCTTCGCGTGATCGATCCGGATGAGCCTGTCCCCGATCAGGTAACGCGGGTCAGTGGGATCGGTGTAGCTCCACAGGATCAGCCGCCGCACCGCATCGAACGAGTCGAGTGGTCCCTTGTCGAGCGGGACGAAGGCGCGGCCGCCGGGACGCAGCACAGGCAAGCTCCAGGCGGCGTAGGTGCGGCTGGTGTCGGAGACGTTCTTGATGGAGGAACGCACCGACACGCGCGGCTCGCCGGGGTTGAGGCGCACTTCGACCTGCTTGCGGATACCGGCGGTCGGCTGAGTTGGACCGGTCACTCTGACGCCGTCTTCGAGGACGGCAACGAAGCAGGGCGCGTTGTCGGGATCGTAGGTCGTCTCGCGACGTTCGGGCGCGACCCACAGGCGCCAACCGCCGCGAAAGACCCAGTCGGGCTCGCCGCTTTTTCCCACCTCGCTCTGGCGAACGTAGAGCAGGTTCGGTCCGCCGGCGCGGCGCACGTCGATGATGCGCGGACCGATATCGGTAACGACGCGCACCTCGACGACGCCGTTGCTCAGCCGGTAGGTGTTCGGCCAGCCGCGATAGTCCTCGGCGACGATCTGCACTGACTCCATGGGAGGTCCTCCCTCGGCGGGCCAGCCCGAGCGCGGTCCGGCAGGCGCCGCAACCGCGGCGAGGATGACCACGCGTCCCAGCCACATAACGGTACGCATCGGTGCGCTGGCTACTACACCGCCGGGGATCTGTCGAATTGACAGTGGGGTTGGCGGATGGCGGACACCCGCATCGCTATTCGGAGGATGCAAGGACCTCGACGGTATGGGTGTCCAGCCAACACCCTCCGCCCGGGGTCAGGGATCACCCGAGCCCCTGCCCAGACGTCAGGCCAAACCGGGCAGGGGCTCGGGCTGGGAATGCGGGGTGCGTTTGGAGGAGGGGGGCTGGACACCCCACGCTCCGACGCGACTGGGTGTCCCACCGATCGCCCCGCCTGCCGCGGCATCGCCGGCAGGGTCCTCTACGTCCGTGTGGCCACGCCGACCGAGCTTGGTCAGCATGGCCACGATTCGGTCCAGTCACTTGGGATAGCGTGTCGCATCCACTGCGACTGCCAGAAACACAAGCGACACGGCAACCAGAAGAATGGCAATCACGGTTTCCATCGCTACAACCCTCGCAGAGCTTGTATCTGTCGTTCGATCCGCCGATGCAGAAGCGCGATCCCGGCAGTAATGGCAATCACAGCGACACAAGCGCCGACGAGCAGCTGGCGCGTCGTGGTGGCCGCGTTCTAGATCAGCCACCCGAACAGGCTGATGTCCGTGACGACCATAACACCGAGCCAGAACTTGAGATACGCGATCTGCTCTCTGGCGACATCCAGCTCCGACATGATCGACTCCGCAGACACCCTAGCACGAATCGTGCGTTACCAGCGAGAGATGACCTCGACACGCGGACATCTGGCTTGGTGGTGTAGCAATCGCTTAGAATTGGGGTCGAGACTCGACTCGGGGCGAGGAGCAGGCATGTCACGCGCGGGGATGCCGGGAGGGATGCCGGGACACCGCCGCAACCTGTTTGCCGCGAGAAAGGCGTGAGCACGAGAGGCTTGTAAGAGTGTGCGGCCGATGCGCCAATTTGGCCGACTCCGTCGCTGGCACGTCGAGACCTGACCGTCGTCGGTTCCGGTCGCGTGCTCCGCGCACATCGCGCTCATCGACATCCCACGAAATTGTCCGAATTGGCGCATCGGCCCGATTGGCCACCTGCGACAGGTCGCTCGGCCTCTTCGTCACGCGGCGTGTCCGGCGCGCCGGCAGGCTTCTGTAGCGCATCTTCGAGCATGACGCGGCCCAGCAGCCCGCGCTGCGCGCGGGGACAACTATTCACATATGTGTACAGGCCAGCGCAGAGGTCGTACGACTTTTGCACCACCGGAATCAGGTCGGAAGCCATTCGTTGACCTCCTCGTTCGATAGTGTCGGCTCGAGGTCGAGCCGCATGCACCAGCAACCGGCTTACCGCTCGGTCACGCCTGCAACTCAGCTTCAGGCCGGCACGCAATCGTCCGGCAAGTATCCGGGGGCTCCGCCGGCGGACGGGCAA
>JAKLJW010000074.1 GCA_023150935.1 Candidatus Binatia bacterium
GGAGGCCTCTCGCCTGCGGCCCGAAGCCTTCGGCGGACGGGCCGGCGGACGTGTCGGCAATGGTCGTTACCAGGCGCCAGCGCCCGCCGCATTCGGTGCAAGCGAGAATGTCGAACAGAAAGATTCGGCGGAGCAGGTCGGCCCACGCGAAATGGCGCGGGCGAGTGTAGGCGAACACGCGATCCCGTCGGGGCCGAGCAGCGGATTGTCGACCGGCGTCGGGGTCAGTGCGTGCAAGTCGGCATACACTCGCCGCCGGTGCAGCGTGCCGCCGGCATGTACGTCGAACGCAAGAACCCGGTTGCGGAAGTGTTCGCTCACGAACAGCGTCATGCCGTCGGGTGCGAGAGCAATGCCGTTGGCATAGTGAATGGCGCCGGCGAGCAGGCGGGTCGCGCCGCCGGGCTGGTGCCGAAACACGCAGCCGGCCACCGGGGCGGTGGGTTCGAAGACGCCGGAGGCAGTGAAGTAGAGCGCGCCGGCACGATCGAAGACGAGGTCGTTGGGAGCCGGCAAGGACCGGCCCGTGGCCTCCTGCCGGATGACCTCGATCGTGGTCCCGTCGCAGTCGACCCGGGCGATGCAGTTGCTGTCGCTGCCGGTGACCCAGAGGGTGCCGTCGGACCCGCAGACGGCGGCCGCCGGTCCGAAGCCGGGCTCCTGCCAGACCGTCCGGGCGGCGCCGTCCGCGAGGTCGATCACGCCGACGGCGTGCCGCGCATACTCGACGAAGTACAGGCGGCACGCGTTCCACGTCGGGCCCTCGGGGTAGAAAAGCGGTTCGTGCAGCACACGCATCGAGGTGGTCGCGCGGTCTCTCTGAGGTCGCACGTTCCATAGCAACCAGCGCCGTGCCGTGGCCAGTGCCGTCCCGTGCGCTCGGGCCGGGTAATTTCCGAAAGCTTTCGGTACTGATCCCCTTTTACTGAAGCGTCCTCCGGGCGTATACGCGCCAGTAATCTTCGAGCGTGCAACGACAGTCGAACCGCGGCAGGGGAGGGCGTTTCGTGAGCTCACAGGACGGACACAAGAGATGCGCAAGGACATTCACAGTGGCCGCCGGCGCGCTGGCGTCGTGCCTTGTTGGCGCGACCGCGGCGTCGGCGGGTGGGGGATGGGTGTACGAAACCGGCGCCATCGACGTGGGGACCGCGAGCGCGGGGCGCGCGGCGATTGCCAACGACGTGTCGACGGCATTCGGGAACCCGGCGGGTCTGACCCGGCTAGGCTCGCAAGTGCAGTTCGGCCTGCAGCCCATGATCGTGACGACCGAGTTCGACGTCGGTGCCGGAACCACGGTGTCGGGGACGGACGGTGGCAACGCCGGCGGCCTGGTGCCAACTGGCGGCGTCTACGCGTCCTACAGCCTGCGTGATGATCTGAAACTCGGCTTCGCCTTCAACTCCTACGCCGGCGGCGCGCTCAGCTACGACAGCGACTGGGTTGGCCGGTACATCACCACCGAATCGGTGCTGCTCACCTTCAATTTCAATCCGGTGGTCGCCTATCGGGTGCTGCCGTGGCTGTCGCTCGGCGCCGGCTTCTCGGTCCAGTGGGCGAAACTGAAGACCGAGCTCGCCATCAGCAACGCCGCGGAGTCGCTGGCCGACGGGCGCATGCAATACGACGACGCCAACGTCGGGTTCGGCGGCAACTTCGGCGTGCTCTTCGAGATCGACCCGAAGACCCGCCTCGGCATCACGTATCGCTCACAGGTCGATCAGAGCTTCAGCGACGTCCCCTCGTTTGGGCAACTCGGCCCGGGCCTCGAACGCATCCTGCGGAACGCCGGGGTGCTGGGTGCACCGCTCCGGCTGGACATGACCATTCCGCAGGAGGTCATGGTCAGCGCCTATCGCGACGTGACCGACGATCTGGCGCTCATGGCCAACTTCAACTGGCAGAACTGGGGTCAGTTTGGGGACGTCAACGTGGCGTTGTCGACCTCGCCGCCGCTATCGACGGCGGTCGATGCCAATTTCGAGGATACGTTTCAGGGCGCGATCGGCCTCCACTACCGCCTCGCCGAACCGACCCTGCTGCAACTCGGGTTCGCCTACGATACCTCGGCCGTGGACGGGGTCCACCGCTCCCCGGCGTTCCCGGTCGATCGGCAGATCCGCTTTGCCGTGGGTGTGCAGTACGACGTCAACGCCGCATACACGATCGGGGCCGCGTACGAGTACGCCAACCTGGGTAGTGCCGACATCGACGTGGCTCGTCCCACCGGAACCGTGCAGGGCGACTACCGGGCCAACTCGCTAAACGTCTTCAACCTCACGGTTCTCCGCCGCTTCTGATTTGCGATTCTCGGATTTCCTCGCATGGCGCGATGATTTCGTCCGTCATGCCGGCGAAAGCCGGCATCCAGCCCCGCATCCGACGCTGGACCCCGGCCTTCGCCGGGGTGACGGACCCCCGCCAGGCGCTCGCCGGGTTGCGGGCGGCAGCCCGCGCCAGGGTGAAGGGGACGCCGTCGCGGCGGCATGGCGGCGGACACCAGGATGGTTGGGGCCTGATGCCGAATCTGCGCACGGCGGCGGCCCTGGTGGCGGTGTTCATCGGTGCGGCACCGGCCGTTCATGCGACCGATGACCGCGACCCGGATGCATACGCGCATCCGGGTCGCCTGTCACCCACCGAGATCGACAGGCAGGTCACAGATCCGGTGAGCGTGACGTGGTCGGTCAAGTTGGAAAACGATCTCGTGCTGCGCGACCTCGACGGCCCCGGCGCCGAGCTCGAGGCAATACTGCGGCTGCAGTCGACGATGCCGGTACTGCTGGGCGACTATCTGAAGCTGATTGCGCGCCCCCGGTTCACCCTGGTCGACGACAAGCCGTACACCGGTTCGAACGGAGCTCTGGAGCGGACCACCGGGTTTGGCGACACCATCCTCGACCTCGTGCTCAGTCCGCGGCCGACGCCGTGGCGCCTCGCCCTCGGGCCGACGTTCGTGTTCCCGACGGCGAACCTCGATCAGACCGGTCAGGGCAAGTGGCAGATCGGACCCGCAGGTGTGGCCGGCTACCGCACGGACCGGTGGCTCGCCGGGTTCATCCTCCAGCAGTGGTTCTCGTACGCCGGCGACCCGGCGCGCAAAGCGGTTTCGGAGATGCACCTCCAGTACCTTGCGAGCTGGTTCTTCGACAACGGGTGGAGCGTCGGCACGCAGCCGACCATGAAGGTGCAGTGGAACGCCGCTCCCGGCCAGCAGGTGACCTTCCCGTTCGGGCCGACGATCGGCAAGGTTGTCAAGTTCGGCGGCTCGGTGCCCGTCAAGTTCGAGATCGACCTGCTCTATACGCCTGTGCATCCCAGCAACGGGGAGGAGGCCAGCTTCCAGATCAAGGTGATCCCCGTGGTGCCGTCGCCGTTGCCTCCTTTGATGTAGGGCCGGCCCCTCTCAGTCACGCGTGCGCCACTTGAGGTCGACGATCTGCGCGAGCGTGCCGCGCATCGGGTGCAACTCCACCGTCAGGTTCACGAGCTTGCCCTGGAAGCGAAACGGCACCTGGTAATCGCGGTCGTCGATCGGCGTGCGGGTGTCGACGCCGACGTCGAAGGTTTCGTCCTCCGGGAACAGGAACGGCAGGGTCTTGGCGATGTACTTGCTGTCGACCACCCGACCGTCGACCTTCAACGTACCCGTGCCGCCGAGGCCGAAGCCGATCCCGTCATATGCGAAGTCGAAAACGATCACATGCCGCCCCGGGGGCAGTGCATCCTTCGCCTCCCAGCGGAAGCGCTCGAGGTTGACGTAGTTGTAGACGAACACCGGCTTGCCCCGCAGCATGTAGAGACCGAAGCCGCCGAAGCGCCCGCCATCTGTCACCAGCATGCCGTCCGCACCGCCCTGCGGGATCTCAACTTCCGCGGTGATCGTGTAGGAGCGGTCGAGGACGAACGGCGCGCCGCCTTTCGGGATGTTGCTGATCTCGCTGGTGTAGGTGAACAGCGTGCGGCCGGCGGTCGCGCTCGGGCGCGGCTCCAGAAAGCGCGCCAGGGCCCGGTTGTCGAGCGGGAGCACGTGGTACTTCGCGGCCTCGTCCATGAACACCTTCTGCATCTCGGCGAGCTTGGCGGGATTCCTGGCGGCAAGGTCGTCGTACTGCGTGGGGTCCTCGTCGAGCTTGTACAGCTCCCAGGTGTAACCGTTGATGATATCGGAGGGTGCCTTCTGGGGCAGGCCCTGGAACGCCGCCCAGGGGACGAAGGGGGGTGTCGTCGAGGCCATCCATCCCTCGTGGTAGATGCCGCGCATCGCCAGCATCTCGAAGTACTGCGTGCGTCGCCGTGACGGTACATCGGCGTTGGCCTTGTCGAAGGTGTAGACCATGCTGATGCCGTCGATGGGCTTCTGTGGGATGCCATCGACGGTCTCGGGGGCGTCGATCCCGGTGGCCTCTAGAATCGTCGGCACGATGTCGATGACGTGGTGGAACTGGCGGCGAATGCCGCCCGCGTCGCTGATGCGCTTCGGCCAGGAGATCGCCATGCCCTGCCGCGTACCACCGAAGTGCGACGCCACCTGCTTGGTCCACTTGAACGGCGTGCCGAACGCCCACGCCCAGCCGACGGCGTAGTGCGGGAAGGTCTGATCGGAGCCCCACGCGTCGTAGTACTCGAGTTGCTTCTCCACGGGCACGACCACGCTGTTGAACGAGGCAAACTCGTTGGGTGTACCGAGCGTCGTCCCTTCCGGGCTGGCTCCGTTGTCGCCGCCGATGTAGATGACCAGCGTGTTGTCGAACTTGCCCATGTCGTCGACGGCCTGAATGACGCGGCCGATCTCGTGGTCCACGTACGCCATGTAGCCGGCGTACACCTCGGCCTGGCGCGCGAAGAGCCGCTTTTCGCCGGCGGACAGCGTCTCCCATCGCGGCACACTGTCGGGCCATGGGGTGAGCCTGGCATTGGCCGGGATCACCCCGAGCCGCTTCTGGTTGGCGAAGATGCGTTCGCGTTCCTCATTCCACCCGTGGTCGAACTTGCCTTTGAACTTCTCGATCCACTCCGGCGTCGGGTGGTGCGGCGCGTGCGTGGCACCGGGCACGTAGTAAACGAAGAACGGCTTCTCCGGGGCGATGGCGTTGAGCTGATTCATGTAGGCGATGGCTTCATCGGCCATTGCGGTGATCAGGTTCCAGGATGGCTTGCCCTCGTACGGCGCGATCGGCGTGGTGTTGCGGAAGAGGTTTGGCTGCCACTGACTCGAGTCGCCGCCGACGAAGCCGTAGAAGTAGTCGAAGCCAAGACCGATCGGCCACTGCGCGAAGGGGCCCGCCTGGGTGGCCAACCAGCCGGCGACGTTGTGGTTCTTGCCGAACCACGAGGTGCCGTAGCCGTTCTGCTTGAGGATCTCGGCGATCGTGGCCGTGCTCTCGTCGATGATCGTGTCGTAGCCGGGGAACCCGGTGGCGCCTTCCGCGACGATGCCAAAGTGGACCGAGTGGTGGTTACGGCCGGTGATCAAGGCGGCGCGCGTGGGCGAGCAGAGCGCCGCCGAGTGGAAGGTCGTGTAGCGCAGACCCGCGTTGGCGATGCGATCGAGCGCCGGGGTCGGGATGGTTCCGCCGAAGGTGCTCTCTGAGCCGTAACCGGCGTCGTCGAGCATGATAAGCAAGATGTTGGGCGCGCCGGCGGGCGGGACGATGGTTGGGGGCCACCACGGTGTCGACGCCGCGGCGGTGTCCTTGACGACGCCACCGAACGCGGGCGGTGCCGGTGGCAGGGCGCGCGAGCGCAGCGGCTCCGTGTAGGATGGCGCCCCGGGCTGCGCGGGATTTTGCTGGCTTCTGCCTGTGCCGGGCAGGAGCAACAACGCGGCGGATACCGCGAACGCCGAAACTGTGCGCCTGGTTCTCATCGGTCACTCCGTCGCGTCGCCGTCAGTCACGCTTGGCGGATTGCATGAGCCTCTGGACGTCCTCGGGGGTCAGCGCCGGCCGATCCAGCCTGACGGTCAGTGCAACGAGTTTGCCCGTGAACGCGAACGGCACCTGATAGTCCCGGTCGTCGACCGGCGTGCCGGTGTCGGCGCCGACGTCGAACGTTTCGTCCCACTGGAGGGTAATCGGAATCGTGCGCGCCATCTGTTGCGTTGCCACGACCTGGCCGTCGACCTTGAGAGTGCCGGTACCGCCGCGGCCGACACCGCTCAGGTTGTTGAACGCGAGGGTGGCAAAGCCGAGCCCGTCGTACGCGAAGTCGAATTCGAGCTGATGTGGTCCGGGCGCGAGCGCCTCGGGACCATCCCAGCGGATGCGCTCGAGGTCGAGCAGGTTCCAGGTGAAAACCGGCTTGCCCTTCAGGAGGTAGAACCCCCAGCCCCCGAAGCGGCCCCCCTGGGTGGCGAGCACGCCGTCAGCCCCGTCCTTCGGGATGTCGATGGTGGCGGTGATCACGTACGACGTGCCGAGCAGCGACGGAGCGTCGCCCATGGGAATCCCGGTCAGTCGTCCGGGGTAGTTGAACTCCGTGCGTCCCGCCGCGAGGCTTGGACGCGGCGCGACCATGCGCGGGGCGAGCGAGTTGTCCAGTGGTAACACCTGGTGCTTGACCGCCTCGGCCATGAAGAGGGCTTGCAGTTCCTTCAGTTTGTCCGGCTTGGCCGCGGCAAGGTCGTTGGCTTGCGTCCAGTCCGTGTTCAGGTCGTAGAGCTCCCACCTGTAGGCGGTCATGATGTCCTCGGGCGGCGTCGCCCCGAGTTGCCACGGTGGGCTGATGGGGTGTGTGTTGGCGTACCAGCCGTCGTGATAGATGCCGCGATTGCCGAACATCTCGAAGTACTGTGTGGTGCGCGCCGACGGCGCCGCGGCCCCCACCCTGTCGAAGGTGTAGGCCATGCTCACGCCGTCGATGGGCTTCTGCGCGATGCCGTCGACCGTCGCCGGTGCCGCAATGCCGGCGGCTTCGAGGATCGTCGGGACTACGTCAATGACGTGATGAAACTGGTTGCGGATGCCGCCGGCGTCGGTAATGCGCCGCGGCCAGGCGATCGCCATCCCGTTGCGCGTGCCGCCGAAGTGCGAGGCGACCTGCTTGGTCCACTTGTACGGTGTGTCGAATGCCCACGTCCATCCCACCGCCATGTGGTTGTAGGTACGGTCTGACCCCCAGGCGTCGTAGAAGTACTTCAACTGGTCCTCGACCGGCACCGCGACGCTGTTGAACGCCGCCACCTCGTTTGGCGTGCCGATCGGCGAGCCTTCGGCGCTCGATCCGTTGTCGCCACTGACGTAGATGATCAGCGTGTTGTCGAGCTTGCCCATGTCCTCGATTGCCTGAATGACACGCCCGATCTCGTAATCGGTGTAGGCGAGGTAGGCGGCGTACACTTCGACCTGGCGCTCGAACAACTTTTTCTCGTCCGGGGTCAGGTTCTCCCAACGCGCGAGCTCGTCGGGCCAGGGGGTGAGCGTGGCATCCGCCGGAATCACCCCGAGCCGTTTCTGGTTGGCGAAGATCTGTTCCCGCAGGGCGTTCCATCCCATCGAGAACTTGCCCTTGAACCTGGCGATCCATTCCGGTGTCGGGTGGTGGGGGGCATGGGTGCCGCCCGGCGCGAAGTGAACGAAGAACGGCTTGCCCGGCTCGAGCTGGTTTAGCATTCGCACGTGGCCGATCGCTTCGTCCGCCTGCGCGGTGGTCAGGTTCCACGTCGGATTTCCGACGTAGGGATAGATCGGCGAGGTGTTGCGGAACAGGTTGGGTTCCCACTGGCTGGTGTCGCCGCCAACGAAACCGTAGAAGTACTGGAACCCCAATCCGACCGGCCACTGATCGAACGGGCCGGCCTGACTGGCCTGGAACGCCGGAGTGTTGTGGTTCTTGCCGAACCACGACGTCGCGTAGCCGTTGTCCCGCAAGATGCGCCCGACGCTCGCGGTATCGCGGCCGATGAGACTGTCGTAACCCGGAAAGCCGGTGGACATTTCCGCGATCACGCCGAATCCGGTGGCGTGATGGTTACGTCCGGTGAGCAGCGCGGCGCGGGTGGGCGAGCACAGCGCCGTGGTGTGGAAGCGGGTGTAGCGCAGGCCCATCTGCGCGACTCGATCGAGCGTGGGGGTGGGAATGACCCCACCGAAGGTGCTCGGCGCGCCGAACCCGACGTCGTCCGTCAGGATCAGCAGGACGTTCGGTGCGCCTGCCGGCGGCACGATGTTCGGTGGCCACCAGGGCGTGGATTTGATCGCGACCGGTTCGATCACGCCGCCGAACTGCGGCGGTTGCGGCGGCAGCGCGTCGGAGCGTAGCGGCGTGGCGTACGACGGTGAGCCCGGTTTGGCAGGCCCGGCGTGTTCGCCGACCGTGATCGGGACGGTGAAGGCGGCAACGAGGGCCGCCGCAATGACGATCGCGATCACGACCAGTGTGAGCTTGCGGGTCATGAGGGGGCTCCCGTCGTGCCATACCGAGCGAGGATCATCCACGACCTCCTCGCCGACGTGGGGAATATCTCCCCGTCGCGCTTCCGGGTCGGGGCGGCGGGAGTAAGGGCGGATCGATTCAGGGGCACTCGACGTGCCTAAACCATCCGGCAGCGAAGTACAAACGGAAGCAGTGGGCTCAGGCTACCGGCAGTTGCGGAGCGCCACGCGCAATCCAGCGCTCCAGCGCCGCGGCGAGGTCCTCCAGCTTCATCGGTTTGGAGATGTAGTCGTCCATGCCCACGGCCAGGTAGCGTTCGCGATCTCCGTCCATCGCGTTGGCGGTCATCGCGATGATCGGCGTCTGCGCCGGTCCGCCGGCGTGTTGGCGGATGACCCGGGTCGCCTCGTAGCCGTCAATCTCCGGCATGTGGCAGTCCATGAGCACGAGATCGTAGGGTACGCGGCTCAGCGCATAGTCCGTATTAGCTGGAGCATTTAGCGTAACACCCCATATCAGACCTTCGAGCACGCTCCTTCCGGAACTGATCCGGGCCGGTTTTGCCGTCCGAGCAGCGGCTTATTGCGGGTCGGCAGTCGGTGTCAACGCCCGGAGCCATAGTTTCGGGCAAGGCTCGACCGTGCTGAGCCGGGGTGGCGCTGCTCAGTGGCGGTATTCGTCAGCCGTCCCGAATCCAGGCAGCCATGGAGGGGGGCGCGCTGCCTGCCGGCCGAAGCC
>JAKLJW010000075.1 GCA_023150935.1 Candidatus Binatia bacterium
GTGTATAGGGTTAATGTCAAGGCCCTATACGACGCTACATGACGGAGCTGGTGGATGCGCCCGGCAGACGGCCTCCCTCCAATCATGGGTGTCTTCGTCTTTTATCATTCGTCTTTTAGCCTCCCCCCAATCATGGGTGTCTTCGTCTTTTTCGTCTTTTTTTTCTTTCGTCGCCGAAGAACTCGGTACTCATGAGCTTTCTTCCTTTCTTGGATAAGGCTGTTAGGTTGTTGGGTGTTAGGTTGTTATGGGTCAGCTCTGACGGCTGAGCGCGGATAGGGTCGCCGGGCGGTCGCAATCTGTGGATCATGGCAAAGAAGGTCGAGAAATCCGAGGCGGACTGGCAGCAGGAGCTGACGCCCGAGCAGTTCGCCGTCTGCCGGCTCAAAGGCACCGAGCGCCCCTTCACCGGCGCCCACTGGGACAACCACGATCCCGGCATGTACCGGTGCGTCGCCTGCGGCGAGCCGCTGTTCAGCTCGGACACGAAGTTCGACTCGGGCAGCGGATGGCCCAGCTTCTATGCCCCGGTCGACGCGCAGAACGTCGCCACCGAGGATGACATCAGCGACGGCATGCGCCGCACCGAAGTTCTCTGCGCCACCTGCGGCGCCCACCTCGGCCACGTCTTCCCCGACGGCCCTCACCCCACCGGCCTGCGCTACTGCATCAACTCCGTGTCCCTGACGTTCGACCCGGCGGCCGACGATGACCCGAAGGAGCCGTAGCCGCGCGGCACGGGCGCGCGGAGCCGTCACGCACGCTTGCCGGAAGGACACCGTCGTGCGGACCGTTACCGTCCCGGCGCGACGACGCGCTGGTAGATCTTCGGCAGCTCGCGCGGTAGTGCCGCCGTGTCTTCGATCACCATGTAGCGCGACTCCTCGCACATCTCGCGCAGATAGTCGTGCCCGGCCTTGTCCACGGTGATGCAGAACGGCACGATCCCCGCCGCCTCGCACTCGCGCAACGCCACGGTCGTGTCGCGAATTCCGTAGACATTGCTCCGCCGGTCCTGCCCGTAGTCGAAGTCCTGCGGGAAGCCGTCGCTCAACAGGATAATGTGCCGCGACCGCGCCGAGATCGTCGACAGCTTCTCCGTGGCGTGCCGCAACGCCGTGCCCATGCGCGTACTGCGCTTCGGCTCGATGCCGCCGATACGCCCGCGCACGGCGGTGGACAACGTCTCGTTGAACGCCTTGACGAGATAGAACTCCACCTGCTGCCGGCCGTGCCCGGAGAAGCCGTAGATCGCGTAAGCGTCGCCGATCTCCTCCAGCGCTTCAGCCATGATCACCAGCGCTTCCTTGGTGACATCGATGATGCGCCGGCCCAGGTCGGCCTTGCGCGGCGGCAGTCCGGCGGCCGCACGCTCCGCCGCCGCACCCGACATCGGCGGGCCGGTCTTCTGCAACGGCTCGTCGGTCGAGGCGCTCATGTCGATCAGGAACAGCGTCGCCACATCGCGCTCTTCGCGCGTCCGCGCCACGTACAGTTTCGGCGACGGGGCAATGCGGGCACGCCGCTCGATGCGGGCGGCGACGACGGCGTTGAGGTCGAAGTCCTCGCCGTCCTCGAGGCCGCGAACCACCCGGTACATCTCCGGGCGGATCTTCTGGAATTGGCGGCGGATATCCGGAATCAGCGCGGCGTGGGTAAGCAGCGCCTGGTTGAAGAACTCGCCCGAGTCGCCGTCGAGCAGGATCTCCTGCAGGCGGCACCAGCGCTGACGGTAGTCGCCGATGTGGTAGTCCCACTCGTCGTAGTAAAATGCCGCGCCCTGCGTACGCCGGTCCAGCCAGCGCCGCGGCGCGGGTCGGTCAGTACGTTTGCCCTCGCCGAGCAGACGCCGCAGCTCGTCGAGCTGATCGTCGGGCAACTTGCCGAGCAGGTCGGTGATGTACAGACCGAGTCCGTCCACGTCGTTGCCGTGGCCCTGCGTAACGCGCAACTCGACACCGGCCTCGATGAGTCTCTGGAGCATCTCCGGAGACATCGGCGACTGCACCGCGTTGCCGTCGGTTTCGGTCTCGAGCGCCAGCTTGTGCTCGCCCAGATCGCCGGGTTCCTGCTCGTCGGCGGGCGGACCGGGCGTGTCACTGCCGGGCAGCGGAAGTCCGCTCTCGCCCTCCGGGTAATCAAGCAGCCCTTCGGCCATAAGCCGGTCAAGGGCCATGGCCTCGAGATCGGCATCAGACCGTCGCTGGCGCGGCTGGGCGAGCTGCGCGGCAAGGGCATGCGCAATCTGCAGGGCATCGTTGGCCGTGGCCGTCGCGCTCGCCAGCGGTGCGACGCACGGCGCCACGGTGTGGACAACCGACTCCAACCAGGCCGGCAGCTCGCCGGCCGGCCGCGCCGCCAGCAACCACGCCAGGGCACAGTCGAGGACAACTCCCTGTGGCGGCGGCCGGCGGGTCGCCTGCCGGTCGAGCACCTCCGCCATCAACACCCTCTGTTCGCGCGCCAAACCCGGATACTGCCGCGCCAATCCGGCCGCAACGCGAAAGCCCTCGGCAAGCAGGAACAACTCTTCGAGCAGCTCCGGCTGTTCCGGCGCCCGCAGATAATCGACCAGACCTTCGCTGCTCTCGCCGGGTAGTTGGATCGCGTACGTACCGAAATCGCGACGGCCGGCAAGCTGCGCGGCGAGGAACCGGTACAGATCGCAATTGCGTTCGTGTGTCGCGAACACGTCGATGCGCAACGGCAGGGCGATCTCGTTCTCCAGCGGGAACTCCTCCAGCGGCGGCCGCAGGCGCATCGTCTCGCTGGACCGAATCGAGACCGACCGCCCGCTGAGCATGTGCACGTACTTGCGCAGCAAGCCCTGAACGTCGCCAATCGCCGCGGCAGTCGACGACGCGTGCAGGATCTGCACGCTGGTGCGCGATTCGAGAGCGAAGTAGGCGAGTCCCGCCTCTTCGTTGTACAGGGCGATTTCGAGCCCCCGCGCGACCCAGTCGGCCACTGCGTCGGCCGGTGCGTCCTCGTAAGCCAGCGGCAGGGTGCGCAGGAGGGCGACCACTCCCTGCGGAAAGCCGCGGCCGACGGCTTCCGCATGACCGACGGCGGTCGCGCGGTGCGTTGCCGGGAGATCGCGCACCAGGGCGCCGAGCACCGGTGATACCTCGGCCAGCGCTTCCGCGGCCACCGGCGCCGCCGCTTGCAGCGCATGCAAGAGCGTCGCGCGCAGAGTACCCGGAACGCGGCGCAGGGCGGCGGGCAAACTGGTATAGATCGTGGCCGCCGCGACGGGATGACGCGGCGCTAACTCGGCGGCGAACTGAAGCAGGACGAGACGCTCGGTTGGTTTCAGCGCCGCGAGGCCGGGCGGCAGCGGACCGAAGAACTGGGCCTCGCGTTGCGCCGCCTCGATCGCCGCCCCGAGCCGGGTCCACGGCAGCAACTCCACGTCGCTCAGGACCGGCAGGACATGGGGGGCGGCGGCGAAGTAGCCGTGGGCGAGGAATTCGCCGCGCCAGCCGACGCTTTCGTAGAGCGCCAGACCGTGACGCACCCACGTCGTCAACGTCTCGGCATCGGTGGTCGCCACCAGCGCCGCCGTGCCACCGAAGAACGTCGCACTCAACTTGCGCGAGGTCTCGGCCAGACGACGGCCGATCGCGCACCACGCCTGAAGACCCTGCAGCCCGGCACCGGCGACGGCGGGCGCCGGGACGCCGAAAAACGCCAGCGCCGCTTCCCGGTGCGGGCGCGCGCCGGACAGGAACTCGTTGCCCAGATCTACCCAGTGCAGGAAATCGGCTTCGCCCAGAGCCAACCAGACTTCAGGGGCGCGCCGATAGAAGGCCTGCGCGACGGCGGGGGAAACCGCCGCGAGCCGATCCCCAGCACGCAGAATCGTCTCGTGTACGGCCGGCCCGAGCCGCTCGCACGCCTCCCGCGCCTGCCGCCCCGCACGCTCGCCGAGCAGGTGCGCTTCGAACCACAGTGCCCGCGTACCCATTTACGCCAGATGAACCTCGCGCCGGTCGACTCCCGTCCCGCGACGCGGCGGATGCATGCGAAGGCGGATCACTCGAATAGTGCCGTGACCAGCGCCTCTATGGCCTTTTGCGACTCGACGTCGTCGGTCAGCGAAGTGCTTACGGCGACGCGGCAGGCGCGGCGCGGCGGCACGTTCTGCTTGATGAGCTGGCCGGCGTATATCAGCAGCCGCGTGCTCACCCCTTCTTCGAGGCCGCTCGCCTTGAGGTGGCGAACCTTCTCTCCGAGCTTCGCCAACGCCAGCGCCGTATCCATATCGACACCGCTTTCGTGGGCCACCACCTGCGCTTCCTTGTCGCGCGGCGGATAGTCGAACTCGATGGTCACGAATCGCTGCCGGGTCGAGTGCTTCAGGTCCTTGAGAACACTCTGGTAACCGGGGTTGTACGAAATGACGAGCAAGAAGTCCGGGTGGGCCTCGATAATCTCGCCCTTCTTGTCGATGGGCAGGATGCGGCGGTGATCGGTAAGCGGATGAATGAGAACGATGGTGTCCTTGCGCGCCTCGACGATTTCATCGAGGTAGCAGATCACCCCGGCGCGCACCGCTTGCGTGAGCGGGCCGTCGATCCAGACGGTCTCGTCCCCCTTGATCAAGTACCGACCGACAAGATCGCTGCCGGTCAGGTCCTCGTGGCAGGCGACCGTGATCAGCGTGCTCGGCGGCACTTCCTGCCCGGGTGGAGCGTCTCCATCGACCCCCCGCAGGCGGTGCGCCATGTGCTCGACAAACCGCGTCTTGCCGCACCCGGTCGGACCCTTGAGAAGGACGGGCAGGCGGCACTGATAAGCGGCGGTGAAGATATCGACTTCGTCACCAATGGACAGGTAGTACGGGATCTCGCTCACGGAACCTCGACGCGGGAACGGTGGCCGACGCTTTGTTCCCGCGCCGTACGCTGCTGAAAAACCCGCGGGGAGTCAAGGTATGCCGGATCGTGAGCGCCAGGTGCGGATCGGGGAACCCGGCCACCCGACGACGGGCGCGACGCTTTGCCGTGCTCCATCGTCGTCCGGATGGCCATGCGCGCCTCGCTCAGGCCTTGCCTTCGGGACCGAAATTGAGATTCACCAGAGCGAAAAACAACTCGTCGATCGACCCGTACCTGTACCACGCAGGCATCTGCGGGTAGAGGTCGCCCGGATCGACGCTCCAACCAGATCGCTCGTCGCCATAGACGGGGAAAACTTCCAACCCGACCTTCAACAGGCGAGCATTCACTGCAACGTCCGTGTTCATGCCGGTGGCTTTCATCTCGTCTCTCCTCAACTGCCGTACACCTATCGAAGCAGAAGGCATGCCATGTTCGGACGTGGTGGTCGGATCGCAACAAACGGCGCGCGCCGGGTCAAGGTCTGTCGTGAATGTGGCTATTTTGCCAGTTCTATGCAGTTATGGTGGCAAGAATGCGGCTTCGATGTCGGATAACCCATGGAGGATGTGCCTGGCCGGTAATCTCCGTGGTGTCCGGAGATCGGTCGTGGTGCCTTGTTGATGGGCACTGGTTGTAGGCAGAGGTAGAGGTAGAGGCAGAGACATCGGCAGCGGGTTGGGAGAGGACGAACCAGAAATGGAAATCGACCTGAAAGCTCAGCACAGCGAGGTGCATCCGCGCTGGCGGTCGATCGTGGACCGGCGGGCGGAAAAGCTGAAGGAGTTCTGCGCAGACATTCTGCGGCTGCACGTAACTCTCGTGCACAGCACGCACCATGTCCGCGGCGACGAGGAAGTACGGCTCACAGCCGCGGTACCGAACGACACGTTACGAGTCACCAAATCGAAGGCCAGCATGGGCGATGCAATCCACGCGGCGTTTGCGGCACTCGAACGCGAGTTGCAGGAATACTCGCAGCGGCGCAAGGGTGAGTAGAGCGCGGCGCGCGGGCGGGGAGACGTTACAGGAGTCGACGGCCGGCTCTCGACCGGTCGATCTTCCCATCGGTGCGAACCGGCCGTTGCCCGCCGGGAAGTTGCCGGTCGCGGTGTTGCGCCGGGTGGTCCGCCTGACCGGTGCCATCGACCGCCGGGTGCGGATCGGTCCAGCGTTCGGCGAGGACGCGGCAGTCATCGACCTTGGGCGACAATACCTCGTGCTCAAGACGGATCCGGTGACTTTCACGGCTGACGAAGTCGGTTGGTACGCGGTACACGTAAATGCCAACGACGTTGCGGTTATGGGCTGCCGTCCGGCGTGGTTTCAGGCGACGATCGTCGTCCCGACGGGAACGCGGCCGTCGGAGGTGACTGGCATCGTACGGGACATCCATCTCACCGCGCGGGGATTGGGCATCGCCGTGACCGGGGGGCACACGGAGGTATCCCCGGTGGTAACCCGACCGATCGTCGTCGGAGACATGCAGGGGGTGGTCGGGCGTGGTGACCTGGTAACCTCGGCCGGGGCGCGACCCGGCGACGTCGTGGCGATAGTCGGGACGGCGGGAATCGAGGGCACGTCGATTCTGGCGCGGGCGTTTTCGCGCGAGGCGGTACGGTTGCTCGGCGTGGCGGGCCAGCGCCGGGCGGCCCGATTTCACCATCGACCGGGCATTTCCGTTGTGGCGGCGGCGCTGGCGGCGGCAAAGGCGGGGGTGACGGCCATGCACGACCCGACGGAAGGAGGAGTGGCGGCGGCGCTGGCGGAGTTGGCGAGTGCGTCGGGCCGGCGATTGCGTATCGATCTGGACGCGATCCCGATACTGCCGCTCACGGCGAAGCTGTGTGCCGGCCTCGACGTGCGACCGCTCGGCTTGATCGCGTCGGGAGCGTTGCTCGTAACGGCGCCGGCAAAGGCGTTCCCCGCCGTGCATCGCGCGCTGCGTCTGTTGGGCAAGTCGGTGGTGCGCATAGGATCGGTCGAAGCGGGCCGCGGTGTGAGCGCAACCCGCGCCGGCAAACACGCACGCTTCGAATGGTCCCCTCACGACGAGCTCAGCCGGGTACTCGGGTAGGCTGGCAGTCCGACGGGCGACAGACGGACGGTATTTGAGTTTCTTTGCGGCTGTGATGGCCCCGCAGGATAGCGATAGGCCACGAGCTGCCGATCCGGCGTAACGCCGAGCCACGCTCAGAACGTTCGGACTCCCCGGATCTGGCCACCTACTCCTGGCAGGAATTGACACTCTCTGCCATCGCCCATAGACTGCTTTCATGAAGACTAGATCGTTGACCAGCATGAACATCTCGATTCCATCCGCTCTCCGCGAGCGCCTGGAACAGAAGCTCACGCGTCAGGCGTATGGATCGGCTAGCGAGTACGTCCGCCAACTCATTCGCGAGGACCTCGAACGCGACACCCGGGAGAAGGTCGAGGCTTTGCTGTTGGAAGGTGTCCACTCGAAGAAACGCATCAAGGTCACACCGAAGTGGTGGGATGAAAAGGAGGCGTTGATCGACTCCAGGTCTCGCCGCGCTAAGCGAGCGTGACACGCGAGCTGACCGTATCCGGGTCAGCCGATGAGGACATCGACGAATACATCGGCTACCTGGCGGCCCGGAATCCGGAAGTGGCACGCCGCTTCCTTCGTGATCTTCGCGAAGCCTGCACCCGACTGCTTTCGATGCCTCAGATCGGGCATCTCTGGGAGACCAAGCGGAGCGACCTCAAAGGACTGCGAGCCTGGCGTGTCGACGACTTCCCGGTATCAATCTTCTATTTCGTCCGGCCCACCGCGATCGAAGTGGTTCGGGTCCTGAACCACTCGCAAGACATCAAGACCATCCTCGAAGACCTCTGAGCGGCGCCCGCAAAGGCGTTCCCCGGCGCGCAGCGCTTGCTGCGCCGGTTGGGCAAGTCGGTGGTGCGCATAGAATCGGTCGAAGCGAGCCGCGGTGTGAGCGGAGACCTGCTCATGCATTCGGATATATACACCGCTCACCCTGAGGAGGCCGCATGTCGACAACCCGAGCGCCCTGAGCAACCGATGTTTTCTCAATCGGCGTGTCGAAGGGCTCAGCGGCCGTCTCGAAGCCTGTCCTGAACTACTATCGCCGAAAGTCTGCGCACGGCGCGAAGAAATCTTCAGGCCATGGAGCGGCAGT
>JAKLJW010000076.1 GCA_023150935.1 Candidatus Binatia bacterium
TCTCGACATCATGCCAAGTTTCTCGTGCTCCTCGAAGCGCTCAAACCCTTGTCCCGCGCGGGCTTCGGTTACTATGCGCCCCATTTTCTACCCACACGAATTCCTGAAGACCCCATTTTACGAACATGGCTTTGCAACCACGCTACTAGATCCTCTCGGCTGAGCTGCCCCGCAGCCAAGGCGAGCACCAATTGTTCCTGCTGGTCGGTCGAAGCATCGATCGCAAAGCCGTTGAGGATCAGGAGCGTTTCCATCGCGGCGTGGCCAACCCGTCTGTTTCCGTCAACGAACGGATGGTTCTTGACCGGGGAAAGGCAAAGCGCGGCAGCTTTCTCGACCAGAGAGGGATAAAGGTCGTTGCCTCCGAAGGTCATCCGCGGCTGTGCGACAGCCGATTCGAGAACCGCGAGATCACGAAGCCCAAGATCCCCCCCGGCCTGCTCGACGACCATGCGGTGCAGCTCGAGGACTTCCGCGAGCGAGAGATGGCGCCTTCAGGCCAGACGACGGTACAGTTCCCGGTTCTTTTCCAAGACCCGCCGGGCGGCCTTGAAGAAGTCATCGGCCTCGTGCGCCAGCAGGTCTGAGATTGTTGCATGCGCCAGCCGTTCGGGGCTCACACCGAGGCGGTTCGCCTCGTCTCGCAGACGTTCCGTGTCCGCAGGTGAAAGGTCGACCGATACTTTCATGTGTTCTCTCGTGAATGTCAGCGTACCACGCGTCCTCCCACACTGCCAGGATAAGCCCAGCATCTGCCGCTCAGCTTGTCGACGTTGCCCAACGCTACGGTTCCTCTGACGCCGATGTCAGGGTTGACATCTCCAAAGTCGCAGGTCCCCGTCGCGACGGCAAAGGCGACGTTAGAAGGCAGCAGCAGGAAAACGAAGAAGCATGCGGTCGCTGCTGAACCGCCTGCGTGCGCTATTGGCGTCGCGTTCACCCCCTTACGAGTCTAACGTCAGGCATCAGTCGCGGCGCGTCTTTGTGCGCCGTCGGCTCGAAGGCCCCTGCTCGGCTCCCCCAGGAGGAGGGGTGCGGCGTTTCGCCACCAGCTTCCAGAAGTCGTCGTGCGGAATCGGGTCACCGCTGCCGCGCGTCTCTTCGAGGATGCTGCGAAAGATTGGGTTGTGTGCGAGCAGAAAACGCTCGCGGTCGTCGGGATCTGCCGGCACCGCGACGACCGCGACGACCGGCTCACCGTGGCGCGTCACGATGACGGGCTCTCCACCGCGCGCGGCCTCGATCATTTCGCTGAAGCGGGCCTTTGCCTGCGCCACACTAGTCCTCATACTTCACCTCCCGGCCCCGGATCATGAGCCGGTTTCGATTCTTCAATCCGATCGCCTCGACCAGAACGCGCTGAGGCTCGTCCGGATCGGAGCGGTAGAAGACCCGCAGCCGGTTCTGCGGACCGAAGCGAGCCTCCCATACTTCTCCGAAAGGAGACTCCCGAAGAAGGGACTTGCGATTCGTCGTCTCGGTAAAGGGCTCATACGACAACTGCACTTCGATGGTCGTCCGGATCAGACTCCAGTACTTTGTCTCGATCGTCTCCAAATGGCGCACCGTTTCCGGCTGGTAGACGATCTGGAACGCCGGCTTCTTTCTCGCCATCCGACATGAGTATGACTATAACTCTGGTCATATTCAAGCCATCTCCGGGTGTTCTCTCTGCCGCCACCGCCGAACGGGTGGATGCTTTGGTTCGGCCTGCGTCTCTTGCTGCTCGGCGGGTGTCATCGAAGTTCCGTCAGCACCTTACTGCTCGCGGGTCCGCTACCTTCAAAGGTCCGGACGGAGCCGGCCTGTTCGAACCATCGGTGCCGGCGCGGTGCGAACATCTCGTACGCAAGGTCGCTGGAGTCCGCGGGCGGCAGCAAGCCCACGGGAATCTCGACGAAGCCATACTCCTCTCGACATATAGGAAGCGAGCTTCCGCACTTTCCGCAGAACACGTGGCGATACAACGGGGGTGTCTGAAGAAGTGGCGCGTCGTACCACCGCAGCACATCCTCGCCGCGCAGCCACCGAAAGTGATCCAAGCGAGCGCACATAGTGGCCGCCAAACCTGATCCGTAAGCCCTTTGGCACCGACCGCAATGACAGACTTCAACGCGCGTGACCGGCCCCGCAACCTCGAACGCAACGGATTCACACAGGCAATGCCCGCAGGTCATCAGCGCCTCCTCATCGGATGTTGCACGTCAGGAATCGCCGAACGCGGAGCATCAGCCGCGGCGCTTCTTGGGCGCCGTCGGCTGGATGCGTTTGTTCGGCCGTCGGTGTGCAAATCCGGCTGGTTCACGCTCCGGTCTGCGCGGGGGACGAGTGACAGTGGCGTGACCTTCCCGTTCTTGCTGCTCGCGGAGTCGTCGGCAGAACTCCGCCAGATCATATCCGGCAGCGGCAAAGAGTTCTTCGCGCACCCTGCGAACCTCCGCCACGATCGGATCTTCCCAGCGTTCCTTCTCCTCTGGTAGCGGTTGTGCCATGTCAATCTCCCATGAGCTCGTCGGGCGTACACAAAATGGGCGGGAAGTACCCGCCGTCGCGGCACGCACGCTCGACAGTCGGTCGCAGCTCGGCGTTGGCGATGTGCGTCGAGTTCCAGGTCAGCAGGAAGTCGATCCCGTGGCAGGCGGCAGCAGCAATGTGAACCGCATCGGCGGCCGCCCGGCCGGGCAACTGGAGCGCGTCGGCCACGGCCTGCGCGAGCCGCGTGATGTCCGGCGTGATGTCGAGAAGTTGGCGGGGGGCCAGAATCTCAGCACGACGAGCCGCCGCCTCCGGGTCACCCGCGCGTGCCTCGGCAACCACAGCCTCAGAGACGTACACATTGAACGCCCTGCGACGGCGCGCCCACCACTCCCGCGTCAATTCCTGGCGAGCCGCGGTCACCAGATCACGACTCGGCCGCGCGACCAGGTAGCTGATGATCGAGGTCTCCAGGTACACCGAGCGCGCCATGGAAACAACCTAGCCGGATCCCGCCGAAACGTCACGCGCCAGTGCGGGGGCGACGCCCAGACTGGGCCGATAGGGATGCGCGGCAACGTCGTTCATCGCTCTTGCCGCCGAACGGCTTGCGCCTCAGCCGCGCGCACGCTTCTTGCGCGTCGGCTGCAGGCGCTTCGGCCTTGGGTTTCCTAGGTCATCGAGTCTGACTCCATCTCCCGCGCGCAAGCTCGCCCTCGCCTGGGCGACGCGATGAAGGAACCTGGGGTCGTTCTCCAGGCGATAGTCGAACCAATCCTCCTCGGATTCAAAACCGATCAGAATGCCAGCCGCCTTCCCGTGACGGGTGATCACGATCTCCTCCCTGCCGGCCATCCGCAGATAGCGCGACAGGTCATCCTTCATTGCCGACAGAGCTACTTCCTTCATTTGCTAGACTCCTCTTCGGGCAAAATGCGTGCACCGGACCGCCCGAGCCATTCGGCGGCCTTTGCCTTCGGTATGATTGCAAGCACCTCCACCACGCCGTCGCTCACGTCGTAGAAGACGCGCGTGTCATCGACGCGCAGCCGGTACTGAGGCCGCCGCATCCCGCGCAGCCGTTTGATGCGGCTCCGGCTCGTCCTTGTCGGCTGGTACCGAAGGTGCTTTTCCATGCCGTCACGGACTGCCGCTCGGTCATATGCTGACAATGCCTCGAAATCCTCCTTCGCCTCGACGGCAAGAATGATCTCGTAGCGCATTCTGGCTAGATTCTAGCCAGAACCAGACTCGGGGTAAAGAGAATCGTCCAGTCCGCCGCGCCCCTGAAACCGCCCCTCGCACAGCCGAACGCCGCGGCGCTCAGCCGCCGCGGCCAGACGCCCGCTTCGCTCTCCCCGAACCCGCGCGTGGCCGCGGCCGGGTGGAGCGCCCTGCGCGGCTTCGCTTGGCAATCAACTCCCGAATTGCAGGCACGAGCTCGCAGGGAACCTCCATCAGCGTCTGGGTAGCGTCCTCTGCCGCGGCCTCGTCCTCGGCGAGCGCCTCCTCCTCCGACTGCTGCTGGTAGTGCGCGAGTACGCGCTGAACGCGTGCCACGTTCCAACCGGCGGGGAACCTACTCTGTTTCATCGCTTTCCCTTCCTTCGCCTGCGCCTACGATACGCGATCAGAGGCTTGCCTACCAGATCGTATGCGGTGATGGCGAACACACTGTCCGGTTCGGGATCTGGAACGTAGATGACGCGCAGGTATCGCCCGGCGCGGGTTTGGCCGACGGCGATCCGCGATCCTTCACGACCGGGCCGGTCTTCGCCGGGGCCATCCAGAACATCTTCGACTTCCTGCTCATCCACGTCGTGATTGTAGATGTGCGGTTCGTCGGTCTCCGGATCGATGTAGTACCGGACGTTCGTCGCTGGGCATCATACCTGCAGTGCCCGTTGAAGCCGAACGCCCAGATCTCACCCGCCGCGGCCAGAGCGGAACCCCCGGGTTTGGCTAGGTTGGATGCGCGGATGCGACGGCGCCGTCGCGTCATTCAATCGTGCATGCCAAGGGATAGGAAATCCAAGGAATAGCACGCAGTTCATGGAGGGGGGACGGTGAAGTCTGGGCAGGCCTGATAAGAATAGTCAATGCAACGCTCCAGAGTGCCGTCCGCCGCCGCGATGCATGCCGAGGTATCGAAAAAGATACAGCCATTGACAGGATTGCCCTTTCCTTTCGCGAGACGGACACCGTGTTGTCCTGTATCTGGATTCCAGGCCTCACTGGGTTCGACCCATTCTAGTTGAAACGAGCAAAATGTACCGGTCCCAACGTAAGGCAGCGAAGGAGACGCATAGTATCCTGGATCCGCCATGTAGTACTTATTCCACCGGGCTGTAAGCCGATTCGGATTACCACCGAAGGCCCAGACGTCTTTCACGTCGCTGACCGGAAACGAATACACACCACTCAGCGGCTCACAGGTTTGCGTGCTCGTCGGCGTACCTGTCGGAGTCACCGTCGGTGTTGGGGTGACGGGAGTAGGCGCTGCCGTTGGTCTTTCGGTCGGCGTCTCGGTCGGCGTCGGCGCCGGTGTAACACACACGTCCGCGCCGGCGCGGCACGCTCCGACGAAGCAGGCGTCTGGCGCGGTGCAGGCGTCGCCGTCGTCGCAGGGCGTGCCGGTGAGCAATGCCGGCGCAATAAGATTCGGGATGCATCTACCAAAGTGGCAGTTGTTCTGCGTACATGCATTCCCGTCTCCGCACAGGTTCCCGTCGGGACAGAACCAGTTTACTGCGCAGGGCACAGAAATCGCGAGGTTCAAGACGGTGAACTGTTCGAGGATGAAAGCCTCGCAAGCTGCGGCGGCCGCAAGGCACGCGGGCAGCCCCGGTGTAGCGCATGTCAAGACAGCGGTACCACATGCGGCCATGAACCCAGCCAAGTACGCCACGTCGTTGATGATACACGCCAGCTTGAAGTTACACTCTCCGTAGGGGTCGCATGCCGAGGCGCCCGTCGTTCCGGTCCGTTTCAGGCGCCCCGATGCCTCTGCCACCTGACCGTGCGAGGTCACTGGCTCGGCGCTGCCCGTCGCGCTGATACGAACCCCCCCGCTCGCATCGAACAAAGTAATTCCGCCCTGTGCATCCCTAAAGACGAGGGAAGAAACCCCGCCGGGCTCTGAGTAGATCAGCCCGAGGGTGCTCCCCCCGTCAGCTGCGGTGGGATTCCCTAGGCTTGCGATAACCGCTCGTTCCCCAACATACGTACCTGCGCACGAAACTGCGTTAAGGGTGTTCAGGTATCCAAGTGAGCGAGCGTGAGCGAGGAGTCCATCCCAGCTGTGCGCCGGTGCCGAGCTGAATGACCCTAGATCCATCGGCGTACATGGTGGTTTGTCGATGACGGCGACCAGGTCCGCCGCAGAGAGCCACCCGTCGCGGTTGATATCCGTTATTCTCGAGCAGGTGGAGCAGAAAAGAGAGGAGGTGACCACGGTTACATCACCCAGCATCGTCGCGGCCGCCTCGTGGACGGAGAGAAGCAACGCAAGGCCGCAGATCAGATCGACTCGCGCTTTGAGTGTCCGCACGCGAGAATCCTTCATTGTTCCACTACCACCCACGGACCGACACCGAACGCTCAGCCTTCAGCCGCGGCGCGTCTTTCCGCGCCGTCGGCTGGAAGGCTCTTGTTCGGCCACTCCCGGTGCTGGTTTCCCCGTGCTCTTGGCTGCCCGTAGTCGGCGCATCCAGTACCCGGGGCGCCGCCTGTGATGCGCGACGGCAACCACGAAGACGTGATCCGCGTCCACGCGGAAGAGCACGTTGAACGGGAAACGCCGCACCGGGCACTTGTGGATGTTGTCTCGCAGAATCGGGAAGACGAGCGGGCCCTTTCCGATACGGTCCTCTGCACGCTGGACCGCGCGAAGGAAACGCCACCCAAGGCCCTCCCTGCGTCGCTCATACAGCCGTGCCGATTCGAAAACCTCGTCGTCCGCCTTTGGGTGGTAGATGAGCTCCGTCACTTGAGAGCCAACAGACCTGCGCGCGCGCGTTCGTGTACTTGGGCGGGCGTACGACCCTTCACCCGGCCGGACCGAAGCTCCTCATAGCGCAACTTCGCTTCCTCGATCCATGCCGCCTCAACGTCGGCTTCCTGCTCGTCGTCGAGACTATCGAGAAGCAGATTCACCAGCCGTGCTCTCTTCCGCGGTGGCAATCCAAGGGCCGCCTGCTCCAAGTCGGACTTCCTCGCCTGCATCTCGCAAACCTCCAGTTCTCTGGCTAGCACATCGGCGTGCATCAGCCGAACACCGCGGCTCAGAACGTGTGAAAGAATTCGATTGCATAAAGAGATCCGATCTTGCCAGCAGGTGCGTTTGGAGACTACACCGCTGGCGGTTCTCTTGTCAGCTCCCTGTGGAGCTCATCGCTTCGCTCTTGATCGCACCTCCTTGATCTTCCATCCGTCTACTCCTGCCCTGTGCCGGCGCTCAGGTGGCCCACTGCGGCCGCCAGCACCGGCGCATCCAAAGCTGCACGTTGTGGGTCAGACAGGCCCAACGCGCTTCCATCCCCACCTTCGTCACCCCGCGTAGTCGAAACTGCCTCAGCCCAAGCTTGCTCTTGATCCATAGATTGGGAAACTCGGCCACCGCTCCACGTCGAGCGTAGATCGCTTTGGCTGGCTCGGTCTCCATCCGTTCCGCGAATTCCTGAACCGCCGCGTCGTCTACCCGCCGGGTCAGGGAGCGTCCCGCGGCCTTCGCCGTGGGACAGCACCGCTCTTTGAAGGGACAGACTTGGCAATCCGTAGCCGCCGCTTGGTACTGGTAGATGGTTTGTCCAATGCGCCGTTCCTTGCCACTGTAATGCAGCGTCTTGCTCGCCGGGCAGCTGTAGGTGTCCGTGGCCTCGTCGTAACGAAATGCCGCGGGATAGAACGCCTCGTCCACACCGCGGCGCTGCATTTGCCCTGCCGAGGATCGTACTTCCGGTACCGGCCCGATCAACTCGATCTCCTTGTCGTCTAGCGCCACGATGTTCTCGCGGTTCACAAAGCCCCCGTCGACCACCATCTGCTTGGGCCGTTCATCGACATTCTCTTCGACGCG